>CALCBL010000682.1 GCA_937897495.1 uncultured Burkholderiales bacterium | reverse complement strand
TCAGCTCTCGGGCAAGCATGTTCGGTTGGTACCCCTTTCCATGGCGCATCACGATGCCTTGATTGAAGCCGTGAAGGATGGCGAGCTTTGGCGGCATTGGTACACCTTCATTCCCACGCCCGAAAAAATGGCCGACGAAATATCGCGCCGTTTGAACCTGCATCAACAAGGCAGCATGCTGCCCTTCGCAGTTTTGCAAGAAGGCAAAGCGGTGGGCATGACCACCTACATGAACATCGACGCGCCCAACAAACGCGTTGAAATTGGCTCTACTTGGTACCGCGCCAATGTGCAGCGCTCTAGTCTCAATACCGAATGCAAACGTCTTTTATTGGCGCATGCCTTTGAGCAACTCAACTGCATCGCGGTCGAATTTAGAACTCATTTTTTCAACCAACAAAGTCGCAATGCCATTGAGCGCTTGGGTGCCAAACTAGATGGCATTCTGCGTAACCATGCCATCAACACCCACCCCGACGCCGTGGGCGCGCTGCGCGACACGTGTGTCTACAGTATTTTGAACACCGAGTGGCCTTCTGTGAAGGCTCACTTGGATTACCAACTCAGTCGTGCGCGCAAGGCCTGAACCATGCTGATCGATTTCTTTTACACCCTTCGCGCCGCCAAAGTGCCGGTGTCTGTTCGCGAGTACCTCAATGTGCTTGAAGCCCTGCAAGCCAACGTGATCGGCCCTGCCTCCGATGCGTGCAGCATTGACGACTTCTATCACTTAAGCCGCACCGTCATGGTGAAAGACGAAAAGCATTACGACAAGTTTGACAAAGCCTTTGGTGCTTACTTCAAAGGCGTCGAGATGCTCACAGACTTCACCAAAGAAGTGCCGCTTGAATGGTTGCAAAAGATTCTAGAAAAAGAACTCACGCCCGAACAAATAGCCGCCATTGAAAAAATGGGCTGGGACGAGCTCATGGAGACTTTGAAGAAACGTCTCGAAGAACAAAAAGAGCGCCACGAAGGCGGCAACAAATGGATTGGCACTGGCGGTACATCGCCTTTTGGCAATGGCGGCCAAAACCCTCAAGGCATTCGGATTGGCGGCAAGGGCGGCCAACGCAGCGCTGTGAAAGTGTGGGAACAACGCGCCTACCGCGACTACGACGACACCCAAGAACTGGGCACTCGCAACATCAAAGTGGCACTGCGCCGCCTGCGCAAGTTTGCGCGCGAAGGCTCGGTTGAAGAGCTCGACTTGCCCGACACCATTCGCGCCACAGCCGCCAACGCCGGCTACCTGGACATCAAAATGATTCCGGAGCGCCACAACAATGTGAAAGTGCTGTTGCTCATGGACGTGGGCGGCACCATGGACGATCACATTGCGCGCGTGGAAGAGTTGTTCTCGGCTGCCAAAGCAGAGTTCAAGCATTTAGAGTTTTATTACTTCCACAACTGCGTGTACGACTTCATGTGGAAGAACAACAAACGCCGCTATGCCGAAAAGTTTCCAACCTGGGACATCTTGCGCAAGTACAACAAAGACTACAAGCTGATCTTTGTGGGCGATGCCACCATGAGCCCCTATGAAATTTTGCAGCGCGGCGGCAGCGTGGAATACAACAACGAAGAAACCGGTGCAGAGTGGCTACAACGCCTGACGCACACCTTCCCCAAATACGCTTGGATCAACCCCGAGCCTCAGGGCGTTTGGCAATACCGCCAAAGCATTGCCGTCATTCAACAACTCATGAGCAACCGCATGTTCCCCCTCACCCTCAAAGGTTTGGAAGATGCCATGCGCATGATGAGCAAATAAACACGCTATCAGTCAACTTTCTGGGGATTCAAAATGACCAAGGCCTATCTCATTGGACAAGTCACAGTTCACAATCCCGAGGGCTATCAAAAGTACGCTCAGCATGTGCCTGCTTCGCTGGTTCCACATGGCGGCAAATATTTGGTTAGAGGTGGCAAGGACACGCAACTAGAGGGCCAAGCCCAAGGACTTCGCAAGGTTGTGATTGAATTTCCAAGCCGGGCAGCTGCAGAAGCTTGGTATCACGGCCCTGAATACCAGGCCATCCTGCCGCATCGACTGGCCAATTCAGAGGGGCACATTGTTTTGGTCGATGGGTTTGACGGCTAAAATCCTGCAACCGCCGCCGTAGTTCAATGGATAGAACGAGTGCCTCCTAAGCGCTAGATACAGGTTCGATTCCTGTCGGAGGCACCAGTGAATGCTACATACGGCACC
>CALCBL010000681.1 GCA_937897495.1 uncultured Burkholderiales bacterium | reverse complement strand
CCTGGCTTTTTCCGTTCACAACCACGCCTTCATCGCTGTAGCTTTGGATGGAGAAGCCATTACTGGCATCAGGATGAAGTTTCATGCTTGTGAGTTTCTTAAAAAGGGCCAGTTCTGTGGTCAAATTATAGGTTTTCCCAAGCGACAACACCCCTCGGAGGGATTTTGAAAACTATCCAAAAATCAGCCAAACTTGCCAACGTTTGTTATGACATTCGCGGCCCCATCATGGACCGCGCCAGACAAATGGAGGAAGAGGGCCACAAGATCATCAAGCTCAACATTGGCAATTTGGCCGTGTTTGGTTTCGATGCGCCTGAGGAAATTCAGCAAGACATGATACGGAACCTGCCCAACTCTGCAGGTTATTCCGACAGCAAAGGTATTTTTGGTGCCCGCAAGGCCGTCATGCACGAGACACAAAAGCAAGGCATCAAGGGCGTTACGCTAGATGACATCTATTTGGGCAACGGCGCCAGCGAACTGATCGTGATGGCCACCAATGCTTTGCTAGACAACGGCGACGAACTTTTGTTGCCAGCACCCGACTATCCGTTGTGGACAGCGGCGGCCAGTTTGTCGGGCGGAACGCCTGTGCATTATGTGTGCGATGAAGACACAGGATGGATTCCAAACTTAGACGACATTCGCGCCAAAATTACACCAAAGACCAAGGGCATTGTGGTCATTAATCCCAACAATCCCACGGGCGCTTTGTACTCAGACGAGATTCTCAATGGCATTGTAGAAATTGCCAGAACCCACGGCTTGGTGATTTTTGCCGATGAGGTCTACGACAAAGTTTTGTACGATGGTTTAAAGCACACCCCCATTGCCAGTTTGAGCCAAGATGTTTTGACGCTGACCTTTAACTCGCTGTCTAAGAGTTATCGGTCATGCGGGTACCGCGCAGGCTGGATGATTGTCACTGGCGACAAGCGTCCAGCCCAAGACTACATTGAAGGCTTGAACATGTTGTCCAACATGCGACTTTGCGCCAATGTGCCAGGTCAGTGGGCCATTCAAACGGCATTGGGCGGCCATCAAAGCATCAATGAGTTGGTCAACGAAGGAGGGCGTTTGCGCAAGCAGCGCGACTTGGCCTACGAACTCATTAACGCAATTCCAGGGGTGTCGTGCATGAAGCCTAAAGCTGCGCTTTACATGTTTCCAAAGCTAGACCCCAAAATTTACCCCATCAAGGACGACCAGCTGTTTTTTCTTGAAGTCTTACAAGAAACCAAAGTCATGTTGGTTCAGGGCACTGGCTTTAATTGGTCAGCACCAGATCATTTCCGAATTGTGTTTTTGCCCCATTTGGACGATTTGCGCGAGGCCATTGAACGCTTGGCCAAGTTTTTAGAAAAAGCGCGGCAGCGTTTTGGTACAGCCGTTTAAGTGAGTAAACAATGAAACCGATTCAAGTTGGCCTGTTAGGCATGGGCACCGTAGGCAGTGGTACTTTCAATGTGTTGCAGCGCAACCAAGAAGAAATCAAACGCCGTGCTGGACGTGGCATTGAAATTAGCATGGTGGCAGATTTGGACATTGCCAAAGCCCAAGCTTTGTGTGCCCCCCATGTCAAAGTGGTCAGTGATGCGCGCCAAGTCATTGCCAATCCTGAGATCGACATTGTGGTGGAACTCATTGGTGGCTACGGCATCGCCAAAGCACTGGTACTTGAAGCCATAGCGGCTGGCAAGCATGTGGTCACTGCCAATAAGGCATTGTTGGCAGTTCATGGCACCGAAATTTTTGAAGCCGCCCGTGCCAAAGGTGTGATGGTGGCATTTGAAGCCGCCGTTGCGGGTGGCATTCCCATCATCAAAGCGCTGCGTGAAGGCTTAACAGCCAACAGAATTCAATGGGTGGCGGGCATCATCAATGGCACGACCAATTTCATTCTGTCCGAAATGCGCGAAAAAGGTTTGGACTTTGATGTGGTCCTCAAAGAGGCGCAGCGATTGGGTTATGCCGAGACCGATCCCACTTTTGACATTGAAGGTGTGGACGCTGCTCACAAAGTCACCCTGATGAGCGCATTGGCCTTTGGCATTCCTGTTCAGTTTGACCAGGCTTACATCGAAGGCATTACCAAGCTTGGGGCCGCCGACATCAAATACGCCGAGCAGTTAGGCTATCGCATCAAGCTGCTGGGTATCACCAAGCGCACCGAAGCAGGCATTGAGTTGCGTGTTCACCCAAGCTTGGTGCCAACACAACGCCTCATTGCCAATGTGGAAGGCGCTATGAATGCCGTGATGGTGCAAGGCGATGCGGTGGGCACCACGCTTTATTACGGCAAAGGTGCCGGCTCAGAACCCACAGCCAGTGCGGTCATTGCCGACTTGGTCGACATCACGCGGCTGCACACGGCCGACCCATTGAACCGGGTGCCGCATTTGGCCTTCCAGCCCAATGCCATGAGCAACTTGAAGATTTTGCCCATGTCAGATGTGATCACCAGTTATTACTTGCGCTTGCGTGTGGCCGACGAAGCAGGTGTGCTGGCCAAGCTCACAAGTCTGTTGGCCGACGCCAACATCAGCATCGATGCCGTGCTTCAGCGTGAGGCAGACCAAGTGAGTCAAGCCGGAGAAAATCAAACCGATGTGATTATCCTGACGCACGACACCGTTGAAGGCAAGATGAACGAAGTGTTGGCGCAAATGCAAGCGTTGCCAACCGTGATGGCACCCATTACAAAAATTCGCAAGGAAGAATTGAACTGATGCGTTATTTGTCAACCCGCGGTCATGCAGACCGAAAAAGGTTTTGCGAAATTTTGCTAGAAGGCTTGGCCCCTGATGGCGGCTTGTACCTGCCTGAGGCTTACCCGCAAATATCGGCGGCACAGTTGGGTCATTTGCGTCAGGTGCTCAACACACAGGGCTATGCCGCTCTGGCCTATGAAGTATTGTCTTTGTACATCGATGACATTCCTGCCAAGGATTTGCGCGCCTTGTGCGAAAAAACCTACACCGAAGCCAGCTTTGGGACCCCTGAAATTGTTCCCATTAAGGCGCTCAAAACCAAAGCCGCACTTGGCGCAGTTGTTTATTTAGAGGCCCTCTCCAACGGCCCCACATTGGCCTTCAAAGACATGGCCATGCAGTTGCTTGGCAACTTGTTTGAGTACGAACTCACTCGGCGCAATGCTGAACTCAATATTTTTGGTGCTACTTCCGGAGACACGGGCAGTGCCGCCGAGTACGCCATGCGCGGCAAAAAAGGGGTGCGTGTCTTCATGACCAGCCCAGAGGGCCGAATGAGTCCTTTTCAGCAAGCGCAAATGTTCAGCTTGCTCGATGCCAACATTCACAACATTGCCATACAAGGCGTGTTCGATGATTGCCAAGACATCGTCAAGGCGGTGAGCAACGATTTAGAGTTCAAGCGCAAGTACAAAATTGGCACGGTCAACTCCATCAACTGGGCGCGCTTGTTGGCGCAGGTGGTGTATTACTTTGCGGGCTATTTTCAAGCCACGCAAAATGACACTCAAAAAGTCAGCTTCAGTGTGCCAAGTGGCAACTTTGGCAATGTGTGCGCAGGCCATGTGGCTCGCATGATGGGCCTGCCTATCGAGCATCTCATTGTGGCCACCAACGAAAACGATGTGCTCGATGAGTTCTTTAGAACGGGTGTCTACCGTGTGCGTGGCTCTGCCGATACCCATGAGACATCCAGCCCCTCCATGGACATCTCCAAGGCCAGCAACTTTGAACGCTTTGTGTTTGACTTGCTCAATCGCGACGCAGCACGCGTGAAGCATCTCTTTCACGATCAATTGAACCAAACAGGCCAATTTGATTTAGGGCAAGACCCCCTTTTTGCGAAAGCCAAAACTCAATTCGGTTTTCTGAGTGGCAAGAGCACCCATGCCGATCGACTGCAAACGATTCAAACTATTTATGCTGACAATCACATCATGGTGGATACGCACACCGCAGATGGTTTGAAGGTGGCCGTGCCTTTGGCAAAACCCGGTGTTCCCATGTTGGTGCTAGAAACAGCATTGCCCATCAAGTTTGCCGCCACCTTGGTGGAAGCTTTAGGCCGCGAACCCGATCGCCCCGCAAAATTTGAAGGCATTGAAGCCTTGCCTAAGCGCGTGCTGGTCATGTCCAAATCGGTCGATGCCGTCAAAGCCTACATTGCGAAACATTGCGACTGAACTTATGACTGACAACAAGGCCACCAAGCGTCCGCCCTTAATGTCTTTGGACGAAGCTTTGAGCTTGGTCCTGAAAGAGGTTTCTGTCTTGACTCAAACCGAATGGGTCAACACATTTGAAGCGGATGGCCGTGTTTTGTCGCATGACCTGGTGTCTGGGTTGCAAGTGCCACCGCAAGATAATTCTTCGATGGATGGCTACGATGT
>CALCBL010000680.1 GCA_937897495.1 uncultured Burkholderiales bacterium | reverse complement strand
TTGTTCAAGCGCGGTTGGCGCGAAGACAAAGGCGATGCGCCTCTCAAAGAAACCTTGGCCGCCGCCATGCTGGCCGCCAGCGGCTGGGATGCGCACACGCCTTTGTACGATCCTTGCTGCGGCAGTGGCACCATCGCCATTGAAGCTGCACAAATTGCGTGCGGCATTGCGCCCGGTATTTTGCGACGTTTTGGGTTTGAAAAATTATTGCCCTTCCAACCACACGTTTGGCAGGCGCTTCAAGAAGATGCGCGCGCACAAGAGCACGAGCCCACTGCAGAAATTCATGCGTCTGATGTTGCCTTCCGGATGGTTGACTTCACACAACGCAACGCTGAACGCGCAGGCGTTGGCCAAGTGGTGCAGGCGCGCGGCGGCGATGCACTTCAGCGCATGCCACCTTGCGAAACACCCGGACTCATGTTGCTCAACCCGCCTTATGGCGAACGCATTGCAGCAGCGGGTGTGGCGGGCGTGTCTAGCAGAGACAGAAACCGTGAAGACCCTGGCCTTGGCCGGACGCGTGATAGCGTTGATTTAAGCCGAGCACGCGAAGTGGCCGAAGGCGACGACGGCGGCGAGTTCTTCTCGCAACTGGCCTCGCATTGGAAAAAGAATTACAACGGCTGGACCGCTTGGATGCTCACACCTGATCTCAAGCTGCCTACCAAAATGCGTCTTAAAGAATCGCGCCGTGTGCCCATGTGGAACGGGCCTATTGAATGCCGCATGTTTCGCTTCGACCTCATGAAGGGTTCGGTGCGTGACAAGCTCTGAGGTTCAAGTAGCGCAAGCTTGGGTCATTGACACCAACATCGTGCTTGATCTTTGGCTGTTTGAAGATCCCGCCACCATCCCCTTGCGCGCTGCGCTGCAAAGCGGCGCTATTTCTCATTTGGCAACCGCCAGCATGCGCGACGAGTTAGAGCGGGTGTTGGCGTATCCGCACCTTGTTAAGCGCATGGCCAAGTCCAACATTCAAGCGCAAGATATTTTGAGCCGCTTTGACGAATACCTATTGGCAGCAGAACCTGCGGCCAAAGCGGCCTGCACTTGCAAAGACCCTGACGATCAAAAATTCATCGACTTGGCGGTAGCCCATGCGGTGCCCTTGCTCAGCAAAGACAACGCCATTCTTTGTATGAAAAAACGTTTGTTTCAATCGGGCGTGGTGTTGAACCCTTCCGAGATACCTGCCCTTTAAACACTGGAACACATCATGACCAGCCTGCAACCCGAAGACTTTGACGCCCTAGACGACATCTTGGATGACCTGCGCACACGCTACGAAGAAACACCACAGTGGGAGTTTTGCGAAGGCTTCATGGTGGCGCTCATTTGTTGCCGCCGTGCTATGCCAGAAGCAGAATGGTTACCCGTCTTGTTGGGGCTTGAAGACGATGAAGGCAGCGCAGGCTTTTCTGATGAAGCTCAGAAAGTTAAATTCTTAAGTTTGTGGCAACAGCGCTTCGATGAAGTCAAACAATCTTTAGACACCGAAATCAAAGCCCTCGACGAAGACAGCGCCTACGCGCCTGAGGTGATGGACGTGCGCGGCGCCATTGCCAGCCTGTCGCCTGAAGAGCGTGCAGAAATTGCAAGCGAAGAAATTCCAGCCTTTGCGCAGGTCTGGGCTTTGGGCTTCATGTTCGTTGTTGAAAACTGGCCAGACGAATGGACCGCACCCAAAGACAAAGAATCTGCGCAGTGGCACGACACCGCACTAGAAGCCATCGTGGCACTGACAGAAGATGACACAGACGAACCGACTCTGTCTGCCCTGAGTGAAGACGGCCCCTTA
>CALCBL010000679.1 GCA_937897495.1 uncultured Burkholderiales bacterium | reverse complement strand
GTCGGCAACGACAGTGGTATTTCGTGCGGTCATGGGAACATTGGGCTGACGCCACTTTAAATAGACAAATGAAGCGAAGATCATATGGTAATCGAGGGTATTGCACGCGAGTGCTCACAGGCTTTGACCCCAAAAAAAGAACAAAGCGTGCGGAAAGGCTAGGGATTTCCTTACAATTTGCGTAAATCTTCATTGGCAAAGCCCCAATGCACCGCCATTGACCCATGTCACTCACGGGAAAAGCCACTCGGTTTAGACTCGGGGCATCTATTTTGATGGCACCCAAGCACGGCCGCTGCGGCTTGAGTTTTTCGCCTTACTTATGACTACAAACGCCACCCCCGACAATTTGCACCCTATTCCGCCAGATCAGGACATGCCGCACCGCAAAATCATTCGCGAGTGGCTCAAGCCCTTGTCTGATCGCTCCACCCTGCGCGCCTTTGTTCTCTTGCTGGTTGACACGGCCTTGTTCATGGGGCTGGTGGCTGGCACCGTGCTGCTCGAATCTGTGTGGCTCAAGCTTTTGTGCGGTTCGGCGGCTGGCTTCGTCATTGGCCGTTTGTTCATCATTGGCCATGACGCTTGTCACCAAAGCCTCACGCCGCACCGCGAACTGAACAAGTGGATTGGCCGTTACGCCTTCTTGTACTCGCTCACGCCATTCAGCCTGTGGGACACCGGTCACAACGTGGTGCACCACGGCTACACCAACCTGAAAGGTGTTGACTTTGTGTGGACACCGCTCACAGCAGAAGAATTTGCTGAGCTCGGCCCCTTGGGCCGCTTGATGGAATACCTTTACCGCAGTGGCTGGGCCCCGGGTTTGTATTACCTTGTTGAAATTTGGTGGAAGCGTGAGTTCTTTCCGAACAAAACGCACATGCCAACGCGCCGCCCGATTTTCTTCAAAGACAGTTTGCTGGTCACCGTGTTTGGCTTGGTATGGATCGGCGTCATGGTCTATGCAGCTGTCGCCACAGGTCAATCTGTAGGGCTCACCTTGCTGATGGGCGTCTTTGTGCCCTTCTTGTTTTGGAACACCATGAT
>CALCBL010000678.1 GCA_937897495.1 uncultured Burkholderiales bacterium | reverse complement strand
ACTCCCTCACGTGAAGACGCGCTTGGAAGAGATGGGTGGCGATGTTCGGGGCAGCACGCCAGATGAGATGAAAAACATGGTGGCTTTTGAAACTCAAAAGTGGACTCAAGTGGTCAACAATGCCAAAATTCCTAAACAATAATCAGTTACCGACACAAGGTTCAAAATGTCCCTCATCAAAATTCGCAAACGCAGCTTGATCATTGAAACTCAATACCATGAAGGAGGACCTGTTGCTGAGGTCCCTCTCAAGCTGGCTGCTGCATGTGCTGTGATTGAAAACCCTTATGCGGGTCGGTACGAGCCTGATCTCATGCCATTTATGGCTGAGCTGCGCTCTCTGGGCACACTGCTAGCGCAAGAACTGGTAGACACACTTGGCAAAGACAATGTGGAGGTCTACAGCAAAGCCGCTATCGTGGGTGTGAACGGCGAAATGGAGCATGGTGCTGTTTGGCATGAAGCAGGCGGTTGGGCTATGCGAGCGGTATTGGGAGAACCCAAGGCCATGGTGCCTGCCAGCAAGGCTGTTGCCAATGCGGGATATCGTCTGATGGTGCCTGTGCATTACATCCACGCCAGCTATGTGAGAAGTCATTACAACAGCATGGAAATTGGCATTCAGGATGCCCCACGCCCGAATGAAATTTTGTATGCGTTGGTCATGGGCACTGGTGGTCGCGTGCAGTCCCGCTTAGGTGGATTGACCAAGGACAAAGTGTCGATCAATGACGGGCAGCGATAGGAACCTTGATGGCTTCGCTTTGCAAGATGCAGAACCATCTTGCGAGCTCAGCTTAAATGTTTAGACTGATTTGACTGTTCATAGATCTTTGGTTTCCAGAAATTGGATCTTTGAAAGAAATACTTTTCGCAAGAAGTTGCAAGGGGTGTTCAAAGAGATTTTTTTCTTCTGCACTTCGTTTTACAAATGGATAAAACTGATCGCCAATCAAAGGCAGGCCTAAGGCGTTCATATGGACGCGCAATTGATGGCGCTGTCCTGTCAGTGGTTTGAGGCTGTATCTTGCAAGATCTTGTTTGTTGGCTTTATCTAATGCGAGATCATTGCGATTCTGTCGCTCCACACAATCAATCCATGTTTCGCTATTGAATTCGCCTTTATTCTTGAGGTGCTTCTCAGCAACTTCACGCATCCTAAAAAACTGAGAGTCTTCCTCCATCATGCTTCGATGGACAAGTGGAAACTGCAAATCTAAATGAGATGTTTCAGGTGCCCCCGCAATGGCTTCATAAGTTTTCTCAACTTGCCGCAACCTGAACAATTCTTGATAAGCATTTCGATCCTGTGCGCGCACACTGAACACCACCAAGCCCGCAGTTTCGCGGTCGATTCGGTGCACTGGCGATAGTTCTGGCAATTTCAATTGCTGCTTCAGTTGGACCAACAAGCTTTGCTGAACATAGCGGCCACCGGGTGTGACTGGCATAAAGTGAGGCTTGTCTGCCACCACCAAGAATTCATCTTGAAAAATGACAGTGGCCTTGAACGGCAATTCGGGTTCATTGCGAATGCTTCGGTAGTAGTGAAGATGAGACTGGTTATGCAGACTATCTTGCGGCGCCATCACACGCCCAGCCGCATTCAGAATTTGCCCAGTTTCAAATCGCGAAAGCCATTCTTCTCGTGCAATAGCACTGAACTTGGAAGTTAAAAAATCAATCGCAGAAAGCGTGGTGTTGGCAGGAACGCCAACTGTGCTAGGCCCAACACCGTTGATAACGGGCGGCTTAAACGCGTTGGAAGACGACATCCCACACACCATGCCCCAATTTCAAACCGCGATTTTCAAACTTGGTCAGTGGGCGGTAGTCTGGCTTGACGGCATAACCCCCTTGATCATTGGCCGCCGTGTTGTGCAGCAAAGGCTCTGCACTGAGCACTTCCAAAATTTGCACTGCATAAGGTTCCCAATCGGTGGCGCAATGAATGTAGGCACCAGGTTTGAGACGTGCAGCCAACTTTGCAATCAAAGGTGTTTGAATAAGTCGGCGTTTGTTGTGACGTGACTTGTGCCAAGGGTCTGGAAAGAAAATGTGCACGCCGTCTAACGAGGCCACTGGCAGCATGTTGTCGATCACCTCTACGGCATCGTGTTGCAGAATTCGGATGTTCTGAATGTCTTGCTCGCCAATGCGTTTGAGCAATGCACCCACGCCGGGCTCATGCACTTCGCAGCACAAAAAGAAATCGCTTGGACGAACTTTGGCAATGTGCGCGGTAGCCTCGCCCATGCCAAAACCAATTTCCAAAATGACTGGGCCGGTGGCTGCATCTTGACCATTCAGTCCAAACGCTTTGACCATGTTCAATGTCTCTGGCGCATACGTCAACAAAAACTGAGGACCCCAAACTTCAAAGGCTTTGGCTTGACCAGTGGTCGTGCGGCCAGCACGTTTCACAAAGCTTTTGATATTTTTAGGAAAAGCGACCGAGGCGGGCGCTTGATTGGCAGATTCAGAAGTCATTCGCTGATTTTAAGGGCTAGCGCGCTTGTGCCTTTGTGCCCATTCCTGTGTCCAAGTGCTCAGGGCTTCATCAAGGTCTGCTGAATCACAAGAATGAAGCTTCAGGGTGCTCAAACCCAAGGTACTTGCCGCTGACTGCATGGCCAAGCAAACAGCCCTTGGCGAACTTAAATCCAAAGCTTTGGCGTCATTTTGTTTTGATAACTTTTCACCGTTGAAGCCCAATACCAATGGCGTGTGAAGGTAATGAGGATGTTCAAACCCCAGTGCTTCTTGTAGCAAGTATTGCCGCGCAGTGTTGTCAGTGAGGTCTTCGCCTCGCACCACATGCGAGATGTTTTGCGCGGCATCATCGACTACCACTGCCATTTGATAAGCCCACAAGCCATCAGCACGCTTTAAAACAAAGTCACCTACTTCTTCTTGAACATTTTGCACCTGAGGCCCCAACCGCCGGTCAATCCAATGGACATCAGGACTTTCGCGCAGAGTGCTCCATTGAGTGACATTAAAACGCCAAGCTCTGGCAGGCTTGCCATCCAAGCCGTTTCTGCAAGTGCCAGGATAGACCGCTGACTTGTGCCTCTCCAAACTCAAACCCAAAGACACTTGCTGCTCTTCAATTTCTTTGCGCGTGCATGCGCAGGGATACGCCAAGCCTTTGGCAATGAGTTGATTGAGTACTTGTTGGTAGATGTCGTTGCGATGTGATTGGTAGAGCACTTCGCCATCTGAATGCAATCTACACAAAGACAATTGTTGAAGGATTTTGGCAGCCGCACCGTCAATACAACGTGGCCCGTCCACGTCTTCCATGCGCACCCACCATTCGCCTTGCAATGACCTCGCATCGAGCCAACTGGCCAGTGCCGCCACCAACGAGCCAGCGTGCAATTCACCCGTGGGTGAGGGCGCAAATCTTCCGCGAATCATTCCAATTTAAAGTGCATCTAGCGCCAGTTCCAAGCCGGAAATGAACGCATCTTCAACGCGGTGGCCCAAGCACCAATCGCCGCACAAACCGATGCCTTGCTTTTTGCTTAGCATGTGTGTGGCACCCAAGGCTTGGAGTGTTTTGGCATAACGCCAGCGGTGCACTTCTGCGTGCGCGGGTGTGGCGCGAATGCCCGTGATTTCAGAAAAGGCCTTGAGTAACTTGGCTCGAACGCGATCGGGCGCATCTTCTAAATGCTCTTGCGACCAAGCTGCGCTGGCCTGCACGGTCCAGCGCTCGACCTGTTCGCGGCCTGGTTTGGACGATTCACGCGCTAACCACGCCACGCGGTGGTGCACGCTGCGTGCGGCATTCCACTGCGGACCTAAGGTGATAAGGCCTGGTTGAGCTGCATTTGGAAAGGCCACCATGAGGGTCCAGCAAGGGGCTACTTGCACCTTGCTCAAATCGGATGCGGTTTCCATTTTGATTTTGGAGGTGCGCAACAGGTCAATGGCCTGATCAGAGGGGATGGCCAATAAGACTTGGTCGAATCCGCTGAACACCGACTGAGCTCCTTCGGGTTCTTCGCTGTGCAGTTGCCAGAGTTCGGGGTGCAAGGTGTCGCGTTCAATTTGGAACACCTTCGATTCAAAGTGAATGGTATCGGTCTGCACCAAAGGCTGAGCCCAAGCTCTGACCAATGCGTTCATGCCAGGTGTGGCGACCCAATGCTTGTCATGGGTGTTGCGCGCAGCTTCCACCACGCGGCCCATGGCATCCAAAACACGAACGGCATTGGCGCTCCAAGGTTTGCAAATGTTGGGTGTGGTGGCCAAAGCTTGCGCAAAGCGCGAGTCACGCACTGTGAAATATTGAGCGCCATGATCGAAGCTGCCATAGTTGGATGAGCGGGTGGAAATCCGGCCACTGGCGCCTTTGCTTTTTTCGAAAACGGTGACCCGGTGGCCGGCTTGCATCAAGGTGCGAGCGCAGGCAATGCCCGCCATGCCGGCACCAATGACCGCAAAATTTTGAACTGGTTTTGTCTGAGTGTTTGTTTTTGTCATGGGGCTACTCTACACGCGATGGTGGGGTTGGAGCAATGCTTGTTTGGTTCTGTCTTGATTCAACTGTAACAACCACCAACTTAATGCATGGCCGATGTTTTTGCCATGGGGATTTCGCCAAGCATATTCCACTTGGCTGATGCGCTGAACGCGACTGACTTTTTTGGCCACCAGGCGGCCAGAGTCTAAATAGGGTTTGGCCAAGCTTTCGGGCAAGAACCCGCCCCCCAAGCCTCTGAGTTGTGCCTCTAATTTGCTGGGCATGTCGGGCACTGTTAAAACGTCTTGACCGCCCAGCAGGCCGATGGTGACCCCTTCGCCACGCTGCACAGAGTCTGCCACGGCCACGGCGCGGTGTTGCTGAATCAGGGCGTCGCTAAGAGGTTCGGGCGCATTGGCCAAGGGGTGGTGCGGCGCCACGGCATAGACAAAACTGACTTGACCCAAGCTTTCATGCAAGAGTTCTGCGTGGCTGCCGGGCGTCATGAAAACACCCATGGCCAAGTCGGCTTGGCCTGATTTGAGGGCGGCCAAGGTGCCCGAAAGGGTTTCGTAGCGGATTCGCAGCCTTGTGGGGGGGGTCTGGGCCAAAAAGCCCTCGCACAATTCCATGACCACCGACCTAGAAATGATGCTGTCAACAGCTACGGTGAATACAGACTCCCAACCTGTGGCCACACGCTTCACACGGTTGGCTAGCGCATCCACATCTTGAAGCAGGCGTTTGGCTTCCCTGAGCAATTCCTTGCCAGCCTCGGTGGGCTTGGCTTGTCGGCTGCTTCGGTCAAACAGCAGCACATCTAGAGCGTCTTCAATTTGCCGGATTCGGTAGGTGAGAGCGCTGGGTACCAAGCCGCGTTGCCTGGCCGCTGCAGCGAAACTGCCGGTTTCTTCAATGGCCAGCAGCAGGCTGAGGGCATCGGGGGTTAGCAGGTCGCGGGAAGAGCTTGCCATTTTTTAATTCAAATAATTTGAATGATAACAACAAATATTGAACTCTATGTTTAAACCATTGCAATTTAAAGTTCAATCTTCGAATCTTCAAACCTTTGAGGCACTCAATGATCCAAATTCGCCGTTCCGCTGAGCGTGGTTATGCCGACCATGGCTGGCTTAAATCTTTTCACAGTTTTTCATTTGCGGGCTATTACGACCCTGCCTTCATGGGTTGGGGCAACTTGCGTGTGATCAACGAGGACCGGATTGCACCCGGCACGGGCTTTGGCACCCATGGTCACAAGGACATGGAAATCATCAGCTACGTTTTGTCTGGCAACTTGGCCCACAAGGACAACATGGGCAACGTCAAGGGCATTCCCCCGGGCGATGTGCAGCGCATGAGCGCAGGCAAGGGCGTGATGCACAGCGAGTTCAATCATGCTGAGGGTCAGGCCACTCACTTCTTTCAAATATGGATTGAGCCCAATGTGCTGGGCATTGAGCCGGGCTATGAGCAAAAGACCGTGCCACAAACCAGCAAGCGCGGAGTCTTGAAGGTGGTGGCATCGCCTTTGGGCGAAGGTGATGCTGTGAAGATTTCCGCTGACGCCACGTTGTATGCAGGGTTGTTGGACGGCGCCGAGCGTGCTGCCATTGCATTGAATCCAGCGCGCAAAGCTTATGTGCACCTCATTCGCGGTGAATTGCAAGTGAATGGGCAGGCATTGAAGGGTGGCGATGCAGCGCTCATGCAAGCCGAAACGAATCTTGAACTGACCCATGGCGTGGATGCCGAGGTCTTGGTTTTTGACTTGGCTTCTCAATGATTGAGAAGCTGTAATTTTTTATTTCTTTAGGAGTTCTCTCATGGCTAAAACAGTCGTTATTTATCACTCAGGTTACGGTCACACACAACGTGTGGCTCAGTTTGTGGCTCAAGGCGCCAATGCGGCCTTGATCGCAATCGATGCCGACGGCAACATTTCTGATGCCGATTGGGAAGCCTTGGACGCTGCTGACGCGATCATCTTTGGTTCACCCACTTACATGGGCATGGCCTCTTGGCAGTTCAAGAAATTTGCCGATGCATCCTC
>CALCBL010000677.1 GCA_937897495.1 uncultured Burkholderiales bacterium | reverse complement strand
TCCTTTGAAGATGCAATTTTTGTTTTACGGCGCAGTGCTTACCATGCCGCACCTATTCCCTTGGCCGAAACTTTTTTGGCCAGCCGTTTACTAAGCGCGGCGGGCCTTAAGGTTCCTGAAGGCGTTTTATCAGTCAGCGTATCCCATGCCAAAGACAGCTTGAAGCTTAATGGGAGTCAAAGCACCCCCACCCTATCGGGTCATGCCCACCGAATTCCTTGGGGTCTGTCTTGCGATCATCTGGTTGTGGTGGCGCACCGCGATGGGCAGCCCTATGTCGTGTTAATCGAGCGTGCAGCGTTGGCTCAAAGCCGTTCGGAATTGGTTAAAAATTTAGCGGGCGAACCCAGAGTTCAATTTGATTTTACAAATGCACCAATCATTGCTTTTGCCCCCTTAGCCGATGCCCAAGAACGATTGCTGTGCGAAGGTGCTTTGATGCGATCTGTCCAAATGGCGGGTGCACTACAGCGGTCCTTGGGTTATTCCCTTCAATATGCAAATGATCGCGTTCAATTTGGTAGACCGATTGGTAAATTTCAGGCAGTGCAACACATGCTTGCAGTGTTGGCTGGCCATGTGGCCGCCAGTGCAGCCGCCGCAGATGCAGCCATTGAGCTTTCCAGCGAAGCACCAGAGCCCTTCTTCGTCGCTGTTGCCAAATCTCGGGTTGGCGAAGCTGCCGGAAAAGGCGCAGAAATTGCACACCAAGTCCATGGTGCCATGGGCTTTACGCGTGAGCACAATTTGCACCATTTAACGCGGCGACTTTGGTCGTGGCGCGACGAGTTTGGCAACGAAACCCATTGGCAAACTCGGATTGGGGAAATGGCTTTGAAACAGGGTGCTGACAATCTTTGGCCATTTTTGACACGTTTGTGATTTCCAACTGACTCAGGAGAATGAACATGCTTAAGCGAAATTTCTTTTTTGTGGCAATTTTGGTCATTGCGTTGACGGGTAACGTCTTTGCACAGGACAAAGACTTTCCTTCCAAGCCATTTCGTATTTTTGTGCCCTTTACTGCGGGCAGTGGTTCTGACACTTCGGCTCGCTTTTTTGGCGAACGTTTGGCAAAACAATTCGGTCAAACGGCGTTGGTCGAAAACAAACCTGGCGCCAGTGGCATCATTGCAGTTCAAGCATTGCTGGCTCTGCCAGCCGATGGGCATGCTATTTTGCTGGCCAGCAACTCGCCCATTTCAGTGAATCCAATTAGCATCAAAAATTTACCCTACAACCCCATGACTGACCTTGCACCCTTGGCCGGTCTGTCCAGAAATATGAACGTCTGGGTTGTCAATGGGAACTCCAAATTCAACAGCTTGAAGGACGTGGTTGAACATTCTAAAAATAACCCCAGCAAACCTTTGAGCTTGGCCAATTACTCAGCAGGTTATCGTTTGGCTGGTGAATGGTTTACCAGCATGACCAACGTCAAGTTCAATCACATCTCCTACAAAGGCGGTGCGCAAATTTTCACTGATCTCATGGGTGATCAACTCGACATTGGCATTGCAGACCTAGGCGGTGCAGCCGCTTTGATCAAGTCAGGCAAACTCAAAGCGCTTGCTGTTTCTGGTGAAAAAAGGCACCCCGATTTTCCCAACGTACCCAACTTCATTGACAGCGGCTTTCCAGAATATGTGAACTACGCATGGACTTCTTTCTATGTCAAAGCCGGCACACCAGAGGTCATCAAGAAAAGACTCATTGATGCGCTTGTGAAAATACGCGACTCCAAAGAGGGCGCCGATTTCAATAAGGCGTCCGGCGCGGACAGCATGCCATTTTTTGGAGACAGCATGCAAAAATTCCAGCAAGACGAGTTAGAACGGTTTAGCCGCATTGCCAAAGCAGCGGGAATACAAGCTGAATGATAGGCACACACAAGAGCATGTACCGATCGGATTTGCTTTCTGGAAAACGCATTCTAATCACGGGTGGTGGAACGGGATTGGGAAAAAGCATCGGTCTGCGCTATGTCGAGTTGGGCGCAAATCTAGTCATATGTGGCCGTAGAAAAGAAGTTCTTGAGCAGACTGCCAAGGAATTCAAAGACAGCTTGGGAGTCAGTATTGAAACCCATGTCTGTGATGTGCGTGATGCCAAAGCGGTTGAGTCCATGATGGACGCCATTTGGGCGATGGGCCCATTGGATGTCTTACTTAACAATGCTGCCGGCAATTTTTTAGCGCGTACAGAACGTTTGTCCACTCGCGCATTTGATGCCGTGGTAGACATTGTCCTTAAAGGTTCGGCCTATTGCACCATGGATGTGGGACGCCGCTGGATAGAGGCGGAGCGCAAAGGCACCGTGATGCAAATACTGACTCAGTCAGCCATGACAGGCATGCCATTTACTGTCCCTTCAGCCATGGCCAAAGCAGGCGCATTGGCCATGATCCGCAGTTTGGCTGTGGAATGGGGGCCTTATGGCATTCGGACCGTTGGCGTTGTGCCTGGGCCCTTTCCGACTGAGGGTGCTTGGTCCAGATTGATGCCCAAAGAACGAATTGGGGAAGCACCCATTGAACAAGGCGTTGCATTAAGGCGCGTTGGCGAGCATCATGAATTGGCGGACCTGTGTGTTTATTTGATTTCAGACAGTGCCGCATTCATTACGGGTGAAGCGGTCACCATCGATGGAGGTCGCTGGTTACAAGGCGCGGCGGGGGCCTCTGCATACAACATGCAGCAGTGGCCTGACAGCACTTGGGAAAGTCTTAAACCTAAGAAAACCAAAGAATGAGCAACACCATGGACTTGTCGAATGGACCCCTGACAGGTATTCGCATCTTAGATCTGACGTCAGTCGTTTTAGGACCACTGGCCACTCAAATTCTGGGGGACTATGGTGCAGAGATCATCAAAGTTGAAAGCCTTGAAGGTGACTTGATGCGCTCCAATGGCGTCAATCTTTCTCCTGGCATGAGTTCCATTTATTTGACAATTAACCGCAACAAACAATCCCTTGCTTTAGACCTTAAAAGTGAAGCAGGCAAATCAATTTTGCGTCAATTGATTCCGCGTATGGATGCTGTTGTGCACAACATGCGAGTTTCTGCCATTGACAAGCTTGGATTTGGATATGACCAAGTTGTCAAACTCAACCCCCAAATTGTTTATTGCGCAGCCACAGGTTTTGACCAAGACGGGCCTGACAAAGATCGCCCTGCCTTTGACGACATCATTCAAGCAGCATGTGGTTTGGCCAGCGTGAACAGTCTTGGAAAATCGCGTCCTGACTACATCTCAACGCTGGTCGCCGATAAGACCACTGGCATGGCGCTGGTCAATGCAGTTCTGGCAGCCCTATTGGCCAAAGAGCGCAGTGGTCAAGGGCAATATGTAGAGGTGCCTATGTTAGAAACCATGGTGGCCTTTACATTGGCAGAGCACATGGGTGGTTTAACACGAAATCCAGCCACACAAAACGCTGGCTACAGCCGGGTACTGTCTGGTGGCCGACAGCCGAGCCCCACTCAAGATGGCTACATTGCCATGCTGCCTTACACCAACCACCACTGGGAAAGTTTTTTTCGAGATGCTGGCGAAGAAGCACTGGGCAAAGAGCTGGGCGTGACCAACCGCATCACTCGCAACGCCAACATTCAAGGCCTGTACGCCGCTTTGCACAAAATAACGGCCACCAAAACCACTGCAGAATGGATCGAGATTTGCGACCGACTCGACATACCGGCAACACCCATCTACACCATGGAAGAGTTGCCTTCACATCCACAGCTTCAAGCGGTCCAGTTGTTCACTGACGAAATACACCCCGATCTTGGGGCCATTCGGTATGTTCGGCCGCCAGTCAAATTCGCCAAAACACCTGCCAAAGTAAGACATCAGGCTCGCCGCTTAGGTCAAGACACGGAGTCAATTCTGACCGACCTGGGATATAGCATCAGTGACATTCAATCCTTGGTCAATCAGGGCGCTATCGTCAATGGCAAATAAACATTTTTCTCACCGCAATTTAAAGTAGGAACCTCATTCATGAGCACAGCATCCGATCTGAAAATCTCTCACGAGGGCCATGTTGCTCTTGTAGAAATTGCCCGCCCACCCCATAATTTTTTCGACTTTGATTTGATCCAGCAAATTGCCAGCACCTTTGAAGAGTTGGACAAGAACCCCAGTTGCCGCGCTATTGTGTTGGCCTCAGAAGGCACCGCATTTTGTGCGGGCGCCAATTTCAACAGCCCTAACGACAAAATCAGTCGCCCAGAAAATCCTGGCACCAATCCACTTTATTTTGAAGCAATTCGAATTTTTTCCTGCAAGAAACCCATCGTTGCGGCCATTCAAGGTGCAGCTGTTGGCGGCGGCCTGGGTCTGGCTTTGGTGGCCGATTTCCGAGTGACCTGTCCGGAAGGCAGGTTCACAGCCAATTTCAACCGACTCGGATTCCACCCGGGGTTTGGCTTGTCAGTCACTCTGCCCCGTTTGGTAGGCATCCAAAAAGCCAACTTGCTTTTTTTCACGGGTCGGCGCGTCAATGGGCAAGAAGCGCTGGACATGGGGTTGGCCGATTTTTTGGTTCCACAATCCGAGGTTCGTGAGCAAGCAATGAAACTTGCGAAAGAAATTGCTGTTTCAGCGCCGCTCTCTCTTCAATCCACTCGCGCTACGATGCGTCAAGGCTTGGTTGAACAACTGCAACAAGCCGTTGCGCATGAAAGTGCGGAGCAAAATTGGCAATTCAAAACGGAAGATTTCAAAGAAGGCGTTAAAGCCATGACTGAGCGCAGAGAGCCTCATTTTCAGGGCCAATAAGTCAAATCTAATTTCAAGGCTTAAACAATATGCATGACTTGATCATTCGAAATGCACAAGTATTTGACGGCAGCGGACTTCCGCCAGTGCTAAGTGATGTGGCCGTTTCTAATGGGCGCATCGCGCACATAGGATCCACTTCCGAAGCTGCGCATGAAGTCATCGATGCTAAGGGGCTTGCCCTGATGCCGGGTATTGTCGACTTGCACACCCACTACGACGCACAAGTCACGTGGGATCGCACCATGTCGCCATCTCCTGCACTGGGAGTCACAACAGCGGTTATTGGCAACTGCGGCTTTGGCATAGCGCCCTGCCCTGCGCCTTTGCGCGAGACCATGTTGAAGAATCTTTCTGTGGTTGAAGGCATGGATTTGAACGCCTTGCTCACCGGTGTCAATTGGGAGTTTGAATCATTTGGTCAGTACATGGATCAATTGCGGCGCATTGGCCCCTACATCAACACAGCTGTTTTTGCGGGTCACTCTGTCATCCGGACTGCTGTGATGGGTGCGGACGGATCGAGCAAGGTCGATCCCAGCCCTGAACAAATGCAGGCCATGCAAAGCATGGTGCGAGACGCCATGGACCATGGTGCCATTGGTTTTGCATCCTCATTCTCACCAAACCACAGTGGCTTCGGCGGCATTCCAATGCCATCCACAATTGCTTCAGAGACCGAACTGCGAGCCTTGACCTCGGTTCTGGGTGAGAAGAAAAAAGGCGTCTTCATGATGGCAACGGGTACAAGGGGAAGCCCAGACATCATGGAATCTATCGCAGAAGATACAGGACGCCCAGCTTACATCTCAACGGTCCTGACCATGTACAACGAAGGCAACCCACTACTAGGCGCCACCTATTACGAAAGATGCGCACAAGCCTTGGAGCGAGGTCATGAGCTGTATATTTTGACCAGCTGCCAGCCCCTGTCTTTTGATTTCAGCCTCACTGACCACTACGTTCTTCTCAGTC
>CALCBL010000676.1 GCA_937897495.1 uncultured Burkholderiales bacterium | reverse complement strand
TGTTATTTCTTCTTCACTTGAATCGTGCCCACCTCCACGGGTTGAGCGAACAGGGCCTGGATTTTGGTTTTCTCTGCCATCGTCAGATTTGTAGGGGTAGGGCAGATAGGCGCTAGATACCCATTCCCATTGATTGCCAGCCATGTCTAACACTCCGTAGGGACTTGCCCCGTCTGGAAAAGCATCAACGGGCGCTGATGAGTTGAATACCCCGCCATAAAAAGCTCGTTTTTGATTCGGCTTTGAGTTCCCCCACGGGTATTTTCTGCCATCCGTTCCGCGTGCTGCTTTTTCCCATTCGGCTTCGGTCGGCAATCTTTTCTTTAGCCAAGAGCAATAATCGCGAGCACCTACCCAACTTACTTCATTGACTGGATGCATCGCAAAGCCATTATCAGCTTGCCATTTCAAATTGCGCAAATGAATTCTTGCGTCATTGTCATCGTCATCATAAAAGCTTTCACCTTTTTGATTTCTTAAGCCTTGGCTGTTTAGGAACTCTGAAAATTCAGCATTGGTGATGGGTAATACATCGATCAAAAATGATTTGACAAAAAGTGTGTGCTCCGGCTTTTCGTCATCTGGCCCAAAATTAGAGCCCATCGTAAAGTCGCCCTCAGGAATGAGCGCCATGGCTTTTGATGAACGAAGGCTTGAACTGACTGTTTGTGCCTGAATCAAATTTGCGCAAACAAACATCAACAGCAACAAAGCAGATTTTGATACGTTCAATCGCATGGCTCAAGGCTTGGATTGTTAAGTTTAATTGGTTAGAAAGCTTAGGCTCTTTTTTTAAACACTTACGCTGAAAAGCGCTTGCTATGTGAACCGAAGAGTTGATAAAAGAGGCGCCCTAAAGGCTGAACTGCTTTTTTACCTCAGATCACGGCTGCATTGAATGCGGATTTCCCTTAGTTTGGCCTTAGGCAAGCAGTCGCGTTCAGCAAACACCCAGTGGAATTTTTGGATGGATTGTGATACCGTTTAAATAATTTCCCTGCTGGAGATCTTTATTTCATACGCTATCCACGCCATTGATCCTGCAAGACCCACTTTCATCGGAGAGGTTTCAGGTATTGACCTCACGCGTAGGCTGACAGAAGAAGAGGTCAGTGCAATCCATGCCGGCATGGACCGCTTCGGTGTGTTGGTGTTTCATGACCAACATTTTGAAGATGAGCAACAAATCGCTTTTAGCCGTCAACTCGGAATGCTGGAAGAAGCTACCGGGGACATCATGTCTGAAAAGGACCGACGCCTCAGCATGGATCTAAACGATATTTCGAATCTCGATAAAAACGGCGAATTACTTCCGCGCGATGACCGCCGTCGTTTGTTTGGTTTGGGTAATTTGTTGTGGCACTCAGACAGTTCGTTCAAGGAGGTGCCAGCCAAGTATTCAATGCTTTCGGCACGCAAGATTCCTTTAGCCGGTGGCAATACAGAATTCGCTGACATGCGCGCTGCATATGACGCGCTGGACGATGAGACGAAGAGCGAGGTGCACAACCTGATTTGCTTGCACAGCCAGATTTTTTCTCGAGGTGTTTTGGGCTTTGATGATTTCACAGACGCCGAGCGCGCAAAGTGGGCGCCAGTGCGCCAAGGTTTAGTGCGGCGGCACCCCAACACAGGTCGCCTTTCGCTTTATCTGGCAAGCCATGCCGGTGGCATTGAGGGGTGGCCAATGCCGGAGGCGCGTTCCTTTTTACGTGACCTGAACGAACATGCCACGCAGCGCCAATTTGTCTACGCGCATGTATGGCGTCCATGGGATCTGGTCATGTGGGACAACCGCGTTACGATGCACCGTGCACGTCGCTATGATCCAAAAGAAGTGCGCGACATGCGCAGAACTACGTTGACCAATGAGGTGTCGAGTTTAGAGCAGAGGCCAGTTTGAGTGCTTTTTGAGCGCCGTACTTTTTTATTTACTTTGCTGCAAGTCCCATGCTTCTAGAAATGACCTCTTTCATGATTTCATTGGTGCCCCCGTAAATTCTTTGCACACGCGCATCTGCAAAGGCTCGGGTGATGGGGTAATCCCACATGTAGCCATAACCACCGTGCAACTGCACACATTCATCCATCACTTTGCACTGCAGATCGGAGCACCAATATTTGGCCATGCTAGCGGTTTGGGTGTCTAACTGGCCCAAACTCACCAGTTCACAGCATTTGTCAATAAATACCCTGGCAATCTGAACTTCAGTTTGCATCTCAGCAAGTTTGTACCGCGTGTTTTGATAATTGGCGATAGCCTGTCCGAAGACTTTCCGATCTTGGGTGTATTGCACGGTCCAATCAATGGCGGCCTGGGCCGCAGAAACTGCACTAATGGCTATTTGTAGTCGCTCCCAAGGCAGTTGTTCCATCAGGCAAATAAACCCTTTGCCTTCGTAGTGAGGCCCGCCCAGCAATTGGGTAGCTGGAACTTTGACATTGTTGAAAAATAACTCTGAAGTATCTTGTGCTTTGAGACCTAATTTTTTCAATCGTTTGCCTTTTTCAAAGCCCGGCATGCCACGTTCAATTAAAAACAAACTGGTCCCTTTAGCGCCTGCGCTAGGGTTAGTTTTTGCCACCACTATCACCAGATCGGCATGCCAACCATTGGTGATAAATGTTTTGCTTCCATTCAGTAGATAGGAGCCATCGGGTTGCTTGATAGCACTTGTTTTGACACCCTGAAGATCAGAGCCTGCCGCCGGTTCACTCATGGCAATGGCACCCACTATTTCACCTGAAGCAAACTTGGGCAAGTACTTTTGCTTCTGTGATTCAGTGCCGTAATTCAAAATATAAGGAGCAACAATTTCGTTGTGTAGGCCATAACCGATACCTGTAAAGCCCGCACGGCCCAACTCTTCCATTTGAACCACAGAATAAAGCTTGTCAGCACCTGCGCCGCCATAAACCTCGGGAAGCGTCATGCACAAAAATCCATTGGCGCCTGCTTTGACCCAGACTTCGCGATCGACATAGCCTTGTTCCTCCCAGGCTTCGTGAAATGGCGCGATTTCTTTGTCCATGAAGCGTTTGAAACTGTCACGAAAAGTCTCGTGTTCAAGCGTAAAGAGAGTTCTTGAGATCATGGTTTGTCCTGATGAAAGTGCATTTGATGGACACATAGCTAGCGCTTCTTAAAAGTATACTCGTCTCGAATGCAAAGTTTTGCAGTCCTTGATGGCCTCAAATTTTTGGAGATGCTATGTCCGAAGCATTTGTATACGATGCAATTCGCACACCACGCGGAAAAGGGAAAAAAGACGGCAGCCTGCATGAGGTCAAGCCCGTTGATTTACTGGCAGGTGTGTTGGCGCAACTTCAAAGCCGCAATCAACTCGATACGGCCGCTGTTGACGATGTGGTCATGGGCGTGGTGTCGCCCATAGGAGAGCAGGGCTCGGTGGTGCCCAAGGTGGCCGCGCTTAAAGCCGGCTGGGATTGGCAATGTGCGGGGCTTCAAGTCAATCGGTTTTGTGCTTCTGGTTTAGAAGCGGTCAACTTGGCCGCTATGAAGGTTCGAAGTGGATGGGAAGAGTTGGTGGTGGCGGGTGGCTTAGAAAGTATGAGCCGAGTTCCCATTGGTGCAGATGGCGGTGCATGGGCTCAAGATCCAGAAACAAACAGTGCTACTTTGTTTGTGCCGCAAGGTATTGGGGCTGATTTGATTGCCACCCTTTGCAACTTCAGTCGATATGACTTAGATGCCTTTGCAGTGGAGTCACAAAAGCGCGCTACACACGCCAGAGCCAGTGGCTACTTTGATGGTTCTGTGGTCCCCGTTTTAGACAAGCTGGGTCAAGTCATTCTGGCCCAAGATGAATTCATCAAACCGCAAACGACGACTGAAACTTTGGGTGCACTTCGGGCCTCTTTTGAACAGTTAGGAGCTATGGGATTTGATGCAGTGGCTTTACAGCGCTATCCGCAAGTAGAGCGTATTTTTCATGTGCACCACGCAGGCAATTCCTCTGGCATTGTCGATGGTGCTGCCGCAGTGCTCATTGGCAGCGAGGCGGCAGGGAAAATTCATGGTCTGAAGCCACGCGCCAGAATTGTGGCGGCAGCATTGTCGGGCGCTGATCCCACCATCATGCTCACCGGCCCCATGCCCGCAACTAGAAAAGCGCTCACCAAGGCAGGCCTCAGAATTGATCAGATTGATTTGTTTGAAGTCAACGAAGCCTTTGCTGCAGTGCCACTCAAGTTCATGCAAGAAATGGGCGTGTCGCACGATCGCGTCAATGTCAATGGCGGTGCCATTGCCATGGGTCATCCGCTTGGTGCTACAGGCGCCATGATTCTTGGAACTTTGATTGATGAATTACACCGTCGACAACTCCGCTATGGTTTGGCCACACTCTGTGTGGGAGGTGGTATGGGCATTGCCACCATCGTTGAACGCGTTTAAGAGAAGGCGGCCCCATGATTTTGAAAACATTGCGCTACGAGATTGAGCAACAGATTGCTACCATTACGTTCGATGAGCAGGGCTCGCCCGTCAATACCATGTGCTTGCAATGGCAAGATGATTTAGAGCAGGTTGCAAAGGAGCTTGTCAAAGATCGATCAAAGCTTCAAGGCGTTGTTTTGGCTTCCAACAAATCGACTTTCTTCGCAGGCGCTGATTTAAAGGGTGTCATGCGATCAAGCTCGTCTGATGGCCCTCGGGTATTTGTTGAAATTGAACGCATCAAGAAAAATTTCAGGACAATTGAGACGCTAGGTATTCCAGTTGTCAGTTGTTTGAATGGAAGTGCCTTGGGCGGTGGCTGGGAAGTTGCGCTGATTGGCCATCACAGAATTGCAATCCGCAATCCTAAAATTCAGTTTGGTTTGCCCGAAGTGACTTTGGGCCTCATTCCCGGCGGTGGCGGTATTACCAAGATGACGCGCACATTAGGACTGCTTGCGGCCCAGCCTTATATTTTGGAAAGTAAGTTGTTTGGTCCTGAGCAAGCTTTGAAACTCGGTTTGGTGCATGAGTTGGTCGAGACTGATTCAGAGCTTCGCAAATGTGCTTTGGCCTTTATTACAGCATCTCAGAACAAGCCGGAGGCTTGTCTGCACGTTTGGGACCGCAAGGACTACAAGATGCCTGGCGGAACGCCCCATAACCCCAAATTGGCGGGCCTGTTGAGTTTGGCGCCTGCAGCATTGAAACAAAAATCTCGTGGTTTGTATCCGGCACCAGAGGCTGCTTTGGCTGCCATGGTGGAAGGGGCGTTGGTCGACTTTGACACAGCCATGCGCATTGAGAGCC
>CALCBL010000675.1 GCA_937897495.1 uncultured Burkholderiales bacterium | reverse complement strand
ATGGTTTGTTCTTTTTCTCATATAGGGGGCTCAATCGATTTGTATGGAATTTAAAATACCAAGGGCCCACAACACTTGATGCCTCACTAGATGAGAAAAAGAACAAACCATTGGCTCAAAAGTCTCAAGAGATTGATGGTCCCTCAGTTGCGCCTGGGAATTACTCGGTGGTTCTTCATTCAAATGGCAAAAAAATCCAATCTAGTTTCAATGTACTGATGGATCCACGGCTCAAAATTTCGAAAACCGCGCTTGAAAAACAACTCTCACTTCTTCAAAAACTATATGCTTCGCTTTCGAATCTGAACGGTGCAGTTAATCAATTGCGTCAAATGAAGAAGCGACTTTTGGAGATCGAAAAGAACTTGTCGCCAAAACATACTGCCCTCAAAACCCGCATCAACAGCATTCTGGAAAAATTAAAAGAAATTGAAGTGGCACTGGTCGATCCTCAGCGCGAATCTCACAGAGATGTGCTGCGACACTCTGGGGGCCTCAGCGACAGTCTCACTGATTTAATCAGTCTGGTATCCATAGGCGATGAAGCCCCCACCAGTCAAGCAATCGCTGTCAGTCAGCAGGTCATTGGCAAGGTTGACGAAAAAATCTCTGGTCTTGCTACTATCGTTGCCAAAGATATTTCATCTTTCAGTTCAACTCTAAAGAAGTCAGATTTGAGTTTATTGGAACCCCATCTTTTACTCATTTAAAGATCACTCGATTTTTTGAACCATCCCAAAGTGATTACTTGTCCAACTCAGCCGGCTTTTGAATGAACGCCGTCTTTAGTTTGGCTTGAAGAGCGCCTAGGGCATACCATGTGATTAGAAAAGCACAGGTTTCAAGCATGAAACTGTGAAACTTATAAAAAAGTTCAGCCAACGTGAACGCCACTAAAAAGCTGGGTAACTGCTCAGTCATGAGTTGCTTTATTGTCAGGCGGCTAATTAAATCGTACATGTCGATACCCTTTAAAGTAAAAATGAACTTCTGAATCGTAACGTAATTTTTGCAATTTTTAAGTTGCGCTGATGTGATCGAAAAACTCTACACGCATCAATCCAGGTTGTGAACAATGCTTAACTAACTAAGCAAGGGCTTTCTCAGACCCTAAAAGCTCAATGCGGAATCGATTCTTTAAATAAACCCCATCCCTTGGCGGCAACACAAGGGGTAATTTTTCAGAGCCTACCTTCACTTGCGCAAACAAAGCGCCAGATCTGGCCTTGCCCTTTTTGTAAATTTCATTCCTTAAATTTTCCAAATCAGTCTTGTTTGCAACCAACATCGACTGCGCGAGTCCTGCTGACTTGGCCATGCCAACCAAATCAACCCCAAGCCCCGTCACCGTCTTTTGCATGCCCGTCTCGCCATAGTGTTCGTTATCAAGAACAACAATGGACAGATTGGCGGGCTTGTGCGCGCCAATGACAGCCAAGGAACCAAGGCCCATGAGCATTTCACCATCACCGGTGACCACCAACACGTTGCGCTTGGGTTGAGCCATTGCCAGGCCAAGGCCAATCATGGCAGCACCTCCCATAGCGCCCCATAAAGGAAACGAGAGTGGATGATCGCCTGCGGCAGTGATGTCCCACGCAGGTGCGCCCAGGCCGGCCACAACCAATAGGTCATCCCGCTGGTGCAATAAAAAATTAACGACTTCGCGACGTTGCAATATTTTTTTCATAGCTTGGCCTAATGGGTGAGTTTGCGAAAATCTTTGGCACCTGTGACCTTTTGCCCGATCAGAACTGCAATCGGACGACTGGTGTTAAAAGCCATGTGCAAAGCACCCGCCACCTCCTCCACCACAGCTTCGTGCGTATCACCGCGCCGAACCAGCACGCCCATTGCTGAAAGTACTGTTTCAGTGGCATTGCCCATCGGAACTTGCGACGGATTGAATTCGCCATGGTCTCCGCGCATGGTGATCAAAATGACCAAGGGCATTTGGCATGATGTGCTCAGGGACAGCATGTTGATGCAATTGCCAACGCCGCTGCTTTGCATCAACAGAATACCTTTTTCACCCCCTAACCATGCGCCACCGAGCAAGGAGACGCCCTGCTCTTCACTGGTCAGTCTGACCACTTTCATCTTCTTGTCTGCTTCACACAGTCGAATCAAGTTGGCATGCCCAGCATCCGGCACCATGGCCACTTGTTTAATTTGGTGCTCACGCAACAAACTGTGAACAGGTTCTGACCAATGCGTAGGTTTGGATTGATTGGAATTTTTCAAATTTGCTCCCTCTGTGGTTCAAGCCATCAACTGCGCGCCTTTGGCTTCTGTTAATTTAACTCAATCAGCCATCTGCTGTCACAACTCACCCTGCTGAATATCGAAAACCCTAGTATTGCAACTTCATTAAGTCACTACGATCTTTAACATTAACTCTCGGAAAGCAGCACATGACCTTCAAACGCCTTGTTAAGTTCTTGTCACTTGCATTAACCTTAGGCATTGCGCCCGGGCTAATGGCTCAAACCAATTGGCCCACTCAGCCCATCAAAATCATCAACCCATTTCCTACAGGGGGAACGGTTGATCAAATTTCACGCCTTTTGCAACCACACCTTCAGCAAGCGCTGGGGCAACCTATCATTGTTGAAAGTCGCTCAGGGGCATCGGGCTCCATTGGAACGGGTATGGCGGCCAAATCACCGGCCGATGGCTACACCTGGGTCATGGTTTTTGACACGCATGGCGTCAACCCTAGTCTTTACCCCAATCTGCCATTTGACACCTTGAAGGACCTCACGCCTGTCATGCAAATTGGCACGGGATCGATGGTGATTACAGCGCACGCCAGCACCCCCTACAAAACCTACAATGATCTGCTACAAGCTGCAAAAAGCAAACCAGGCGCCATCGGATATGGCACGATTGGCT
Organism: uncultured Burkholderiales bacterium; assembly: GCA_937897495.1. GTDB lineage: Bacteria > Pseudomonadota > Gammaproteobacteria > Burkholderiales > Burkholderiaceae_C > Limnohabitans_A. The sequence continues at coordinate 997 of CALCBL010000675.1, read as the reverse complement.
CTGGCAGCATGGCGCATTTGGCCATGACCTATTTGGGCAACACCCTCAAGGTAGATTGGACCCACATTCCCTACAAAGGCGGTGGCCCCTTGGCCGCTGATGGCGTGGCCGGGCACGTGCCCGTCACCATGGCCACCTACGCTTTATGGGCGCCCCATTTTGCCAGTGGCAGGTTGCGTCCATTGGCTGTCACTTCCCCCAAAAGAATGCAAGAACTGCCAGACGTTCCAACCTTGCAAGAGCTGGGTATTGAAGGATTTGAAGCCCAAGCCTATTGGGGCTTGCTAGGCCCTGCAGGTATTCCGCCCAATATTGTCAATCGCATGAATGCAGAAGTGGCCAAGGCTTTAAAAATTCCAGCTGTGCAAGAACGTTTAGTGCAAATGGGCGTGGTCGTCACTGCCTCTAGCCCCGCAGACTTTGACCGCTTTATTCGCAAAGAGATTGATAAATGGGGTAAGGTTGTGAAAGAGAACAACATCAAGGCGGGTCAGTGATCTTGTTGCTGCAGGTAAATAGATTTTAAAAATGTAATCAATGGATCAAAAAATGACAAAAGCATATTGGATTAGTGCCTATCGCAGCATCAACGACACCGACGCCTTGGCGGCTTATGCCAAATTGGCAGGGCCTAGTTTGACGGCTGCAGGCGGTAAATTTTTAGCACGCGGCATACCTGCTGCAGTCAAAGAAAATGGGCAGCAAGAACGAACAGTTCTCATTGAGTTTGAAAACGTTGCGGCCGCTCTTGCGGCCTACAATAGTCCTGGATACCAAGAGGCACTTTTGGCCTTAGGCAGCAATGCGGTCGTTCGAGATATTCGAATTATTGAAGGTGTCTGACTTTAATTGCTTTTATGAACGAAACCCTTCGCGCCAAGCTTCGGCAACGTCTTGATGCATGGCATGGACTGACGCAGGAGCCACCACGAGCCCTGGTTGACCGCACTTTATGACTTTGCAGATTTAACCAAGCTCATGGGCTTTGAAGATATCT
>CALCBL010000674.1 GCA_937897495.1 uncultured Burkholderiales bacterium | reverse complement strand
AAGAACTTCACCCTTCAAATTGAAGACAAATATGCAGAACGTACCTTGGAAGCGGTCAAACACGAAATTCGCAAGTACTTCAAACGCGAACGAAATCGTGCGCTGCCCAAAGACGTTGACTTTTGGGACTTTGACTGCAAAGTGGGCTTAACGGCAGAGTCCGCCGAAGTGGTCAAAGTAAGCGCTGTGGTTGAAAGCTTGGGCACTTTGGCCAAAGAAGGCGCTGCTTCGGTTTATGTTGAGATTTTGAGCAAGCATGGCGTGCGAATCATTCGACCTGAAAATGACCCGGTGATCATTGAGCGGGTTGACGACGCTGGTTTTGCCAACCGATAAACAGCCCAGCGCCAATCACAATAGCGCAGCCCAAAAGCATGGGGGCATCCAGTTGCTCGCCAAAAACAATCACACCAATTGATATTCCAAATAAGAGGCGCGAATATCTGTAAGGCGTAACGGCCCCAATTGAGCCTGTTCGCATAGCCGTCATGAGTGCCATGTAGGCAAATACACCCGCCAACAAAGCAGCAGCCAGCATCAAAAACTGTTGCGCCTGCAAAGACACAAAAGGCTTGCCATCCCAAACGGCAAAGCATGCGCCAGCAATCATCATGGTGGTAAAGCCATAAAAACCAAGCACCTCCTTGGTCAGGGAGGATGGCGCTGTGCGGGAGAACAAATCACGCCCCACAAAACCAAGCGTGCCAATCAAAGCCAATAAGGACAGTAAAGAGAAGTCTGTCGCAGAGGGCCGAAGAATGATCAGCACCCCAAATAAACCTAGAAAGATGGCAATCCAAGTTTTAGCATCTACTTTTTCTCGCAAGAAAATACGCGCACCTAAGACCACAAACAAAGGCGCTGATTGCAAGATCGCGGTGGCAGAAGACATGGGGGTTAAGGCAATGGCCAAGACATAAAACAGCCGTCCAAAGAACTCAAAAACTGCCCTGAACAGCATGTTCTTGGTCAAAACTTGAGCCTGAAAAATGGAGGCGCCAGCACGCCTTGCCATGAGCGCGAAGACGCAGAGTCCCCCTGCTCCAAACATCA
>CALCBL010000673.1 GCA_937897495.1 uncultured Burkholderiales bacterium | reverse complement strand
TGACGACAATGTGTTGAACATGGTGCGCCACCTGGTTGACCGCGGTGCCGATGGTCCTCGCAAATCATTGCGCGGCAAGATCAAGGTTGAAGCTCCCGTTGACTACCCCGAGGTGGGCGTGTACCACCCCCGCATGGCCGGAAGGTACAGCGAAGACGCCAATGCATTGCCTTTGCCGGCAGGTATTCCCGTCAAGGGCACCGTGGGTGTTTTGTTGTTGCGCTCCTATTTGTTGTCTGGCAATGCAGGTCACTACGATGGCGTCATTGCAGCCCTTGAGGCCAAAGGTCTGCGCGTCATTCCAGCCTTTGCGGCGGGCTTAGACTCACGCCCCGCCATCGATGAATTTTTCATGAAGAATGGCCAAGTCTGCGTCGATGCCGTGGTGTCGCTCAGCGGTTTCTCATTGGTTGGCGGCCCTGCCTACAACGATGCCAAAGCCGCTGAAGAGGTGTTGGCCAAACTCGATGTGCCTTATGTGGCAGCGCACCCTGTTGAGTTTCAAACGCTTGACCAGTGGGGTGGTTCAGACCGTGGATTGTTGCCGGTTGAAAGCACCATCATGGTGGCCATCCCTGAGCTCGATGGCTCGACCAGCCCCATCGTTTTTGGTGGCCGCCCAGGCGCGGCAGGTGTGACATGCAATGGCTGTCACCATGCTTGTACGTTTGGTGAAAGCAGCAACGCACAAGACATGCACTCTTGCCCTGAGCGCGCCATCATGTTGGCAGCCCGTGTGAGCAAGATGGTGGCTTTGAAACGCAGCGAACGCAAAGACCGCAACGTGGCCATTGTGCTGTTCAACTTTCCACCCAATGCAGGCAACATCGGCAGTGCCGCTTACCTGTCTGTGTTTGAATCTTTGTGGCACACCCTGACCGCCATGAAGGCGCAAGGTTACCAAGTGGATGTGCCAGCCAGTGTGGACGATCTGCGTGACGGTGTCTTACATGGCAACGCCTCGCAACATGGCGCAGACGCCAACGTGCATGCCTTGATTTCTGCCGACGATCACGTGAAGCGTGAGCGCTGGCTGAAAGAAATTGAAGCGCAGTGGGGCCCTGCCCCTGGCCGTCAGTTGAGCAACGGCAGCTCGATCTTTGTGTTGGGCAAGCAGTTTGGCAATGTGCTGATCAGCGTGCAGCCTTCGTTTGGTTACGAAGGCGACCCCATGCGCTTGCTGTTTGAAAAAGGCTTGGCACCCACGCATGCCTTCTCTGCCTTCTATCGCTACTTGCGTGAAGATTTCAAAGCCCACGCGGTCCTTCACTTTGGCACGCATGGCGCGCTCGAATTCATGCCTGGCAAACAATCTGGCATGGGCGGCACGTGCTGGCCCGATCGCTTGATCGACGATTTGCCCAATGTGTATTTGTACGCTTCCAACAACCCATCAGAGGGCGCTATTGCCAAGCGCCGGTCTGGCGCAACTTTGATCAGCTACCTCACACCGCCCATTGCACAAGCAGGTTTGTACAAAGGTTTGAACGATCTGAAGTCGTCGCTCCAGCGGTGGCGTTCATTAGAAAGTGGCAACAGCGAACGCGCTGGATTGGCAGCGGTCATTCAAGCGCAAGCAGTTGAACTTGATTTGGTGCTTGCAGAACCCGCTTGGGATGCTGCCACCATGGGCACCGATTTGGACAAAGTCGTGATGCGCTTGGGCGAAGAAATGCTCGAACTTGAATACACACTCATTCCACATGGTTTGCATGTGACCGGTCGTGCGCCTAGCCCAGCTCAGCAAGTTGACATGTTGATGGCCATGGCTGAAGCCAATCATGGCACGCAACTCGAGCGTGCGGCCGTTGAGGCCATGGTCGAAGGTCACTCGCCAGAGCATGCTTTGAAGGCTGCAGGCTTGCCGCGCAACCATGCCAGCTTAGATGTCTTGCGTGAACTGGTTGAATCACAGGCCCATTTGGCCGTTGACACCGAAGTGTCCGCCATTTTGCGTGCCTTAGACGCTTGCTACATTCGGCCTGCACCGGGTGGCGACATTTTGCGCACACCTGCTGTGTTGCCTACAGGCCGCAACATTCACGGCTTTGATCCTTTCAGAATTCCAAGTGCCTTGGCTGTCAAAGATGGCAAAGCTCAAGCTCAGTTGCTGATTGAGCGTCACTGTGCCGATGGCAACCCCTTGCCTGAATCGATTGCCATGGTGCTGTGGGGCAGCGACAACCTGAAGAACGAAGGCGCACCCATTGCACAGGCCTTGGCCTTGATGGGCGCCCTGCCGCGCTTTGACAGTTATGGCCGCATTGCCGGTGCCAGCCTCATTCCATTAGAAGAATTAGGACGCCCCCGCATTGATGTGATCATGACTTTGTCTGGCATCTTCCGCGATCTCATGCCCTTGCAAATCAAGCTCTTAGCCGAGGCCGCATTCTTGGCCGCATCGGCAGACGAGCCGCTCGAGATGAACTGGATTCGAAAGCATTCACTGGCCTATCAGCAAGAGCACGGCTGCACATTAGAAACCGCGTCTTTGCGGGTCTATGGCAATGCCGAAGGTGCCTACGGCTCCAATGTGAACAACTTGGTGGAAAGCAGTCGCTGGGACGATGAAGGCGAACTGGCTGAAACCTACAAGCGCCGCAAAGGCTTTGCTTACGGCCGCACGGGTCGTGCCGTACAGCAAACAGCACTGTTGCAAACTGCTTTGGCCGATGTGCAACTGACCTACCAAAACCTAGACTCTGTTGAGTTGGGCGTGACCACGGTGGACAACTACTTTGACACCTTGGGCGGTATCACTCAAGCGGTCAAGATGGCCAAGGGTGGCAAAACACCACCGGTCTACATTGGCGATCAAACCAAGGGCAACGCTGCTGTTCGCTCTTTGAAAGAACAAGTGTCCATCGAAACGCGGACACGCATGCTCAATCCCAAGTGGTATGAAGGCATGTTGGAACACGGCTACGAAGGCGTGCGTCAAATCGAAGTGCATGTGACCAACACCATGGGCTGGTCCGCCACCACAGGTCAAGTACAACCCTGGGTTTACAAGCAACTGTCTGAGACATTCATGCTTGACCCTGCCATGCGCGAGCGCTTGGCAAAACTGAATCCGACGGCCTCTGCCCGCGTGGCAAACCGTTTGATCGAAGCGTCTG
>CALCBL010000672.1 GCA_937897495.1 uncultured Burkholderiales bacterium | reverse complement strand
TGTTTAATGATCTTGTCAATTTTGAAGGAGTCAGTCGACTCCGCTGAGAACAGTGTTCCATCCATCACACCACTGGATAACAGTTCATAGGAATCGGGCGCTGGTTTGAGCGTGACGTTCATGTCCAGCGTTTTGGAGATTTCATTGACCATGCCACCGCCAACTCGGAATTTAAGACCGGGGAGGTCTTCAACGCGGGTGATGGGTTTCTTGGTGTTGAAAACGATGCCGGGGCCATGGGTGAAATAACCCAAAACCTTAACGCCTTGGTGTTCGGCTGCGAATTCTGGGTATTTACTGGCAATGCGGTTGAAAGCCACAGACAAGGGCTCTGCACGGTCACCCAGGAAGGGAAATTCGGCCATTTGTGTCATCACAAATCGGCCAGGCGTGTAACCGTGCACGGTGAATGAGACATCAACCAAGCCGTTTTTAACGGCGTCAAAAGTGCCTGGTGGTGGGGTGACGGCGCGGGGAAGGATGTTGCAACGAACGCGATTTGAGGTTTTGGTCGCTAGGTCATCACACCATTCTTTTTGAGACATTGACAGACCGTGCGTGGGGGGTACCCAGCTTGATGCGGTTAAAACTGTTTGTGCTTGCGCCAAGCCGCTGAAGCCGACGAGGGTTGCGGCTGTCATGGCCAACAAAGTTTTGTTCATCCGAGTGCTCCAATAATTGGTTAAAAATATAATCGCGAAGCCGATTATTCAGCTGTTTAAATAATAACCTTAATTAACCTACCGATTGGTCGGTGAATTCCCGAGGGTGCTAAAAAAATATGAACTTTGTGGGTTAACAAATCCAGTTTAAAATTCGAACGATCGTGCTTTTTTACCAAGCTTAGGTTCGCGAAAATGAAAATTTGATGCACAATTGACGTTTACGTAACGTCAATTAGATGCGGCCGTGTCTGGCGCTTGGGTTTTGATATCAATGGAGAGCTTTCATGAAAATACTTGTGCCCGTGAAGCGGGTTGTTGACTACAACGTCAAGGTGCGCGTCAAATCGGACGGCACAGGCGTCGATATCGCCAACGTCAAAATGAGCATGAACCCCTTTGATGAAATTGCTGTTGAAGAAGCCGTTCGTTTGAAAGAGAAGGGCTTTGCCACTGAAGTGATCGCCGTCTCTTGCGGAGTGACGCAATGTCAAGAAACATTGCGCACCGCCATGGCCATCGGCGCTGACCGCGCCATCTTGGTTGAAACCACCGAAGAGTTGCAACCTTTGGCGGTGGCCAAATTGCTCAAAGCCTTGGTTGACAAAGAGCAGCCTGGCTTGATCATCTTGGGCAAGCAAGCCATTGACGACGATTGCAACCAAACCGGCCAAATGCTGGCCGCATTGGCTGACTTGCCGCAAGCCACATTCGCATCCAAAGTAGAAGTGGTCGACGGCAAAGCACAAGTCACGCGCGAAATCGATGGCGGTCTCGAAATTTTGTCAATCTCCATGCCCGCTGTCATCACCACAGACTTGCGTTTGAATGAGCCGCGGTATGTGACATTGCCCAACATCATGAAGGCTAAGAAAAAACAACTCGACACCTTCAAGCCTGAAGACTTGGGTGTCGATGTATCACCTCGCATCACCACTTTGAAAGTGTCCGAGCCACCAAAGCGCTCTGCGGGTATCAAAGTGCCTGACGTCGCTACGTTGGTTGATAAATTAAAGAATGTATCGAAGGTAATCTAATTAATTTGCGGGACAGACCAAGATTTGCGCAGCAAATTTGCTCTGTCCTCAACTGATCAAGGAAGTTTATGGCTAATTTAGTGATTGCAGAACACGACAACGCATCGATCAAAGGTGCAACCCTGAACACCATCACAGCCGCTGTGGCTTGCGGTGGTGATGTGCACGTTTTGGTGGCGGGTCACAACGCCAGTGCAGCTGCGCAAGACGCCTCGCAAATTGCAGGTGTGACCAAGGTGATCCATGCTGACTCCGAAGTTTTCGCGCATGCCTTGGCAGAAAATGTGGCCGCTCAAGTTCTGGCCATCGCTGCCAACTACACCCACATTTTGTTTCCAGCCACTGCTGGCGGCAAAAACGTATCGCCTCGCGTGGCAGCCAAGTTGGATGTCGCTCAGTTAAGCGATGTGACCTTGGTGCTGTCTGCCGATACCTTTGAGCGTCCTATCTACGCAGGCAATGCCATCGCTACAGTGCAAAGCAAAGATGCGATCAAGGTGTTAACAGTTCGCACAACTGGTTTCGATGCGGCTGCAAGGACAGGTGGTTCGGCCAGCGTTGAAAGCATTGCGGTCATTGCTGACAGCGGCAAAAGCGCCTTCAAGGGCAGCGAAATTGCCAAAAACGATCGGCCTGAACTGACAGCAGCCAAGATCATTGTGTCGGGTGGCCGTGCCTTGGGTAGCGCAGAGAAATTTGCCGAAGTCATTACCCCTTTGGCTGACAAGTTGGGAGCTGCCATGGGTGCCAGCCGTGCTGCGGTGGATGCAGGTTACGCGCCCAATGATTGGCAAGTAGGTCAAACCGGCAAAATTGTGGCGCCTCAGCTGTATGTGGCTTGCGGTATTTCGGGCGCCATTCAGCACTTGGCCGGCATGAAAGACAGCAAGGTCATTGTGGCCATCAACAAGGATGCTGAAGCACCCATCTTCAGTGTGGCTGATTATGGTTTGGAAGCCGATCTGTTTGTGGCGGTCC
>CALCBL010000671.1 GCA_937897495.1 uncultured Burkholderiales bacterium | reverse complement strand
CGCATCCCCCCCACAAATTGCCATTGGCCTCTTCGGCTTGGTGCTGTCTTTGCTCATGATGTGGGGCGCCACCAGCATCTCTTCTGAAGCGGGCTACGCTGGCGTTGGGCCCAATTTCTTGCCGTGGGTGGTGGCGGTCTTTCTGGCTGCTTGCTCTGCTTGGCTAATTTGGGAATCTATGTCGGGCGGTTATCGCAACATGCCAGAGGCCAGTGGTGCAGAGAAAGCCGATTGGCACGCATTCGCATGGGTCTCGGCCGGCATTTTGGCCAATGCAGCACTGATCAATGTGGCGGGCTTTGTGGTGAGTTGCGCCATCTGTTTTATTTTGGCTGTCAGGGGTCTTCGAATTTCACAAGGCGACCCTGCTGGCAACATTTCGCAAACACTCAAAGATTGTGTTTTGGGCTTCCTCATTGCAGCACCTGTTTTTTGGTTATTCACCAAGTTCTTGGCCATCAATTTGCCCAACTTAACCGGCACCTCTTGGCTTTAAGCCCAAGTTGAAAGCAACTCATGTTAGATACTTGGAACAATCTGCTCTCTGGCTTTGCAACAGCCGGAACCCCCATCAATTTACTCTGGGCCTTTGTGGGCTGCGTCCTAGGCACCGCCATTGGCGTGCTACCCGGCTTAGGCCCTGCTGTCACCGTGGCCATGCTCTTGCCCATCACGGCGCAGGTCGAACCCACAGCTTCCATGATTTTCTTTGCCGGCATTTATTACGGCGCCATGTATGGCGGCTCGACCACTTCTATTTTGCTCAACACCCCTGGTGAAACAGGCACCATGGTCACCGCACTTGAAGGTTTCAAGATGGCCAAGAATGGCCGCGCAGGATCGGCATTGGCTACTGCAGCCATTGGGTCTTTTGTGGCCGGCACTTTGGCCACCATCTTGGTCACCTTGTTTGCCCCCGTGGTGGCTGAATTTGCAGTGAAGTTGGGCCCCCCAGAGTACTTCTGCATGATGGTGTTGGCCTTCATCACAGTGAGTGCTGTATTGGGTCAAAGCACCGTTCGCGGCCTTTCCGCTTTGTTCATTGGCTTGGCCTTGGGCTTGGTAGGCATGGACCAAATTTCGGGACAAGTGCGTTACACCGGCAACATTCCTGAATTCATGGACGGCATTGAAACGGTGCTGATTGCAGTCGGCCTGTTTGCTGTTTCGGAGGTCATGTACAACGCGCTCTATGAAGGCAAAAGCAGTGCCGACATGAACCGCCTTACCAAAGCCCAAATGACACCTTTGGAGTGGCGCAGGTCTTGGCCTGCATGGCTTCGCGGAACGGCCATTGGTTTTCCTTTTGGCACCATTCCAGCAGGTGGCTCCGAGATCCCTACTTTCTTAAGTTATGCCACTGAGAAAAAACTCTCCAAGCACCAAGAAGAATTTGGCACAACAGGCGCCATTGAAGGTGTGGCTGGCCCAGAAGCTGCCAACAACGCTGCGGTGACAGCTACCTTGGTGCCCTTGTTGACACTGGGCATTCCGACTTCTGTCACGGCCGCCATTTTGTTGTCAGCATTGCAAAACTATGGCATCCAAGCGGGTCCGCAGTTGTTCCAAAACTCTTCCAGCTTGGTGTGGGCTTTGATTGCCTCGCTCTACATAGGCAACGTGATGTTGCTGGTTTTGAATTTGCCGCTGGTGGGCTTGTGGGTCAAGTTGTTGCAAATTCCAAAGCCACAGCTTTATGCAGGCATTTTGATTTTTGCCACGGTGGGTGTTTATGGCATGCGCCAAAGCAGCTTTGACTTGTTCCTCATGTATGGTTTAGGGCTGCTTGGAACGATCATGCGACGCTACGATTTTCCAGTGGCACCCGTCATCGTGGGCATGATCTTGGGGCCACTGGCCGAGGCACAAATGCGCAATGCTTTGTCTATCGGCGAAGGTCACTGGCGTGTGTTTTGGGATCGGCCCATGTCTTTCACCTTGCTCAGCGTGGTGGTCATTTGCTTGTTGCTGCCACCCATTTGGTCGGCATGGCAGCGCAGCAGATCAAAGGTCTAACAAGGCTTTCGTTAAGGCATTCAATCGAGTGCCTTTTTTTGTCAGATCGGTCACGATGCTGAAGTGGTTGAGGCCCGCCAACTCTTCGCAAACAGGCACAGCACGCGCGCCCCAGACTTGGTGAATCAAGCGGTTGTGGCGCAAAAATTCTGGACTTTCATCACCACCCGCCACCGTGTACAAAACGCCCTTTCGGGGCCGTGGCCACAAAGCCGGACTGGCCATGCGCGCGTGCTTGGCTGTCAGCCTGAGTGAGTCTTGAAGGAAAGGTGTTTTGCGCAACGGTGTGAGGTCGTACAAGCCAGAAATAGACAATGCCTTTTGAATCCAATGGGCAGGCATGCGGGGGTCTACACGCTTCCAATCACAGGCCAACATCATGGCTGCCAAATGTCCGCCCGCTGAATGGCCTGCCACCGTGACGTTTTTTGGATTGCCGCCATAGTGAGCAATGTGATGCCAGGTCCATGCCATGGCCTTGACCATTTGATGCGCAATATCAGGAATTGTCACAGGCAATTCGGCAGAACCAGGACACAAAGCGTAGTTCACCACCACCACGCACACGCCCATGTCATGCAATGGCGGCGCTACATAAGAATGATCGGCTTTATCAAGACTGCGCCAATAGCCGCCATGAATAAAAAATACAACGGGTGCG
>CALCBL010000670.1 GCA_937897495.1 uncultured Burkholderiales bacterium | reverse complement strand
CTTCAGGGCTGTCAGACGAAGAAGCCCAAGAGTTTCACCAGTACTTCATACAGGGCTACCTGTTGTGGGCTGTGGGAGCTTTCTTCGCCCACAGCTTAGTGTGGATCTGGCGTCCCTGGTTCTAAAAAAACCATTCAACGGAGGTAAGTATGACCCACCCGAACGATCGCATGACAACGGTTCAATCTCACGACCATTTTGATGGTTATGGGGTCACCTATGTTTTGCTGTTTTTAGTGTTCATGGTTCTCGCTGTAGCGGGACAGTTGCTGGTCCTTGACTGGCGTAGCTGGCTCCCTGGAGCCGAGGGTTCAACGGGCACTTTGGACGGCGTGAAGTCTTCTGTCTATACCGTTATTTCTCAATTGAGTTAAGAAAGGAAATTACTATGTGGCGCATGTGGCGTGTAATAGATCCCCGCAAGGCAATTGTTCTAGTAGGACTGCTGATTGCTTTCATTTCAACATCGATTCACCTGATTCAGATCAGTGGCGATCGGTACAACATCAACAGCTGGCATCCCGATACGGCCAAGGCCGCAGCGGCGAAAGCACAGCAACCACAAAACGCGGCTTTGCCGCAAAAGTAAGGGCCTTTGGTCTTTACGCAGACAGACGCAATTCGCTCAATCCATTTGAACGATGCGTCTGTCCTTTTATTTTTTAATTTGAAGCCTACAAGACCTCACAAACAGTCAATCGGTCGGAGGATGCAACCATGTCCATGCTGAGTTTTGAACGCAAATACCGTGTACGCGGCGGTACTATTTTTGGGGGCGACCTGTTTGATTTTTGGGTCGGTCCTTTCTATGTCGGATTTTTCGGAATCACGACGATCTTTTTTGCCCTCATGGGCACCATGATGATTTTGTGGGGCGCAGCAATGGGCCCTACATGGAATGTTTGGCAAATTAACATTGCCCCACCCGATATCTCTTATGGCTTGCGTTTCGCTCCCATGATGGAAGGTGGGCTTTGGCAATTGATCACGGTCTGTGCCATTGGTGCATTTGTATCGTGGGCATTGCGTGAGGTTGAAATTGCCCGCAAGTTAGGCATGGGCTTGCATGTGCCGGTGGCTTTCGGCATGGCCATTTTGGCGTATGTCAGTTTGCAAGTGATTCGTCCCGTGCTGATGGGTGCTTGGGGTCATGCGTTCCCCTACGGCATCTACAGTCACCTTGACTGGGTTAGCAACACGGCTTACCAGTACTTGCACTTCCACTACAACCCGTGGCACATGATTGCTGCCAGCTTGTTCTTTGCTGCCACGCTGGCCCTCTCGATGCACGGTGGCTTGGTGTTGTCAGCCACCAACCCGGGCAAGGGCGAAGTGGTGAAGTCACCTGAACACGAAGACACCTTCTTCCGAGACCTCATTGGTTACTCGGTCGGTACTTTAGGCATTCACCGCTTAGGCCTGTTCTTGGCACTGGCAGGTGTTTGGTTCGGCATTGTTTGTATTGTTGTCAGCGGCCCGTTCTGGACTGGCGCTTGGCCTGAATGGTGGAGCTGGTGGCTCAACATGCCCATCTGGCGCACCTAATTAAAGAGAGGAAATTGAAATGGCCGAATACCAAAATCTTTTCACCTCGGTGCAGCCCGTCGGGCCTTTGCACCATGGCGTTGACTTACCCCGCGGCGACGACAAGCGCACGGGAGAGCCTTTTCTGGTGCACCTTTTGGGTCGCATTGGCAATGCCCAAATTGGTCCTGTTTATCTTGGCTCGCTCGGTGTAGCGTCCCTGATTTTCGGCATCGCAGCTTTCAACATCATTGGCTTTAACATGTTGGCTTCGGTTGACTGGAATCCAATTCAATTGTTGCGTCAGTTGTTCTGGTTAGCGCTCGAACCACCGCCACCTGCTTATGGTCTGGGCATTCCTCCTCTGGCAGAAGGCGGTTGGTGGCTCATTGTCGGCTTCTTGCTCACCATCTCCATCATGTTGTGGTGGGCTCGCACTTACAGACGCGCCAGACAACTGGGTTTAGGCACGCATGTGGCTTGGGCCTTTGCTGCAGCCATTTGGCTTTACTTGGTTTGCGGTTTCTTCCGCCCCATCATGATGGGCAGCTGGTCAGAGGCGGTTCCGTTTGGAATCTTCCCGCACCTAGACTGGGTCTCGGCTATCTCGCTGCGCTACGGCAACTTGTTCTACAACCCGTTCCACGCCTTGTCGATTGTGTTTTTGTATGGCTCTGCACTGTTGTTTGCAATGCACGGTGCCACCATCTTGGCCGTCGGCCGTTATGGCGGCGAGCGAGAGATTGAACAAATTGTAGATCGCGGTACAGCGTCTGAGCGTGCTGCCTTGTTCTGGCGCTGGACCATGGGCTTTAACGCCACCATGGAATCCATTCACCGCTGGGCCTGGTGGTTCGCAGTGTTGTGCCCCCTGGTTG
>CALCBL010000669.1 GCA_937897495.1 uncultured Burkholderiales bacterium | reverse complement strand
CAAGAAAGTGCGCCTCCAACAGAGGCGCCCCATGAAAGTGCTGTCTATTTCAAATGAAAGGCATCAGGTCACACAAAAGTGACATTTTCTGGTGCTAAAGGTCTTTCAAAGCCAAGGCAATCTGATTTTCAAAAATTTCAGGTTGACCTAAAGCCTTGGCATTGAGCAAGGCCAATTTGACCAAAAACAGTTCTGACTTTTCAGGGCCAGCTTGATCAATGGCGGTGGCCAGTCGGTCGTAAACCTGTTCTAAGCCGGCAATGTCTAAGGTATGGGCTGGGTTCATTGCATCACCGCAAGTTGAAGGCTGGAAAGCAAACGTGTGGCATCTACTTGAAGCCAGCGGCCACACACGTGTTGGTCGGGTCGGAATAAATAAGCACCACCGGCTGAGACGGCGTAACGAAGTTGAAATCTTTGTTGCGGGTCGAACAATGTTTTGTCTGCACCCGTGACATCCACATTCTTTTGAGTGATGGCCAACAACTTCAATGGCAGGCCCTTGTTTTTAGCTTGATCAACCGCCCGCAAAAGGTCTTGTGGAATGCCTTGATGACTTACGACATAAACCAAGTCAAATCCACCGCCTAAGTGATCTAACAAAAAGTCGTCTTGTTGAAGTTGAACGTTTTGAGGAGGTGCACCAAGAGATGGGCCATTTGTAAATTGCGCATTGTCATCAGTCGTGCTGTTTAACGCAGAGTGTTTGTACTCATGGGGCCGCGACGTGCGCCAGTGGTAAAGCGGGCGCACAAATTCTTCGGTCAATGACAAAGACAAAACGGCATCACGCAATAACCTAAAGCCTCTGCTTGGAGGTGCCATGAAGCGTGTACTTTTGCCAGCCTCCGTGATGATTTCGCGAGCAGCGCCAACTCGCTCTTGGCTGTGGTTTGCCATCAATTTTTCGGGAGCGATACCTTGTAGAACATAGGCCAAATGCCAGCCCAAGGATTGGGCATCTTGAAACGCTGTATTGGCGCCTCGCACACCAAAGATAGGCAGTAAGTGGGCTGCATCACCAGTGAACACAATGCGATCATGAACATATTGAGGCAATGTGAGCGTGCGTGCAGAGTAAACAGAGCTCCAATCCATTTCCCAAGGCGTGCCTTCAAAGCCAATCATTTTGAGTTGTGCGTCGATGCGTTCTTGTAGAGACTCTGGCCGCAAAGCTTCCTCTGGCGTTTCACCGGGCGGCAATTGATAGTCAACACGCCAAATACCATGTGGCTCTTTGTGCATCAGGATGGTGTTGCCGCGGTTCCAGTCTGGATCAAAAAATGCCAAGCGCTCAGTGGGGAAGGGCAAGTCAATGCGAATGTCGGCAATGACGAAGATGCTTTCAAAGGAGGCACCTTCCAATTTCAAATTCATGGCACTGCGAATTTCAGATCGACCGCCATCGGCAGCCACAAGCCATTCAGTTTCAAGTAGATAGGGGCCAGCAGAGGTGTCGACATGGGCTGTGACACTGCCCGCCGATTGTTCAGCGTGGATCAACTTATTGCCCCATCTAAAATCAATCAAAGGATTGGCTGCGCACGCATCATGCAAGTACTCTTCTAAGTACTGCTGCTGAATATTGATCATCGGAAAAAATCGATCGTCTGGATCGAGCGGTGTTTCCATGCGAAACACTTTTTGTCCGCGGTAAATAGAATTGCCGCAGCGCCAAGGCAATCCGTTTTCAGTCACGCGATGGGCCACACCTACCTGCTGCAAAATTTCCATCGATCTGCGCGTGAACACAATGGCGCGCGAGCCTTGTGAAAATTGCAGATCAGATGCCAAGACCACACTGGCCACCCCATGCCGCGCCAATTCCAATGCGGTGACCATGCCCGCAGGTCCAGCACCCACAATGACCACCTTCTTTTTCTCTTGTATCCCGTTTTCAGTGGGCAACCAAGGATTGAAAACTTGGTAGTTGTAATAAATTGAAGGACGCGAGTTTGCGCTGGGCAGGTGCATTGGAGGTGTTAGTTGGCTTTGATGCCCGCAGTTTGCACCAGTTTGGCAATGGTGTCTGTTTCAGACTTGATGAACGCATTGAAGGCCGTGCTGCTCATGGGCATGGCGGCAGCACCAATGC
>CALCBL010000668.1 GCA_937897495.1 uncultured Burkholderiales bacterium | reverse complement strand
GGGGGCATGACTGGCACGGCCGGCACCGAGGCCTACGAGTTCCAAGAAATCTATGGTTTGGAAACGATGGTCATTCCGCCCAACCGCATCAGCCGCCGTGAAGACCAACTCGATCGCGTTTACAAATCGGCGCCAGAAAAATACAACGCCGCCATAGCCGACATTCGAGAGTGTTTTGAGCGTGGCCAGCCTGTGTTGGTAGGCACCACCTCCATTGAAAACTCAGAGCTCATTTCAGAGTTGCTCACCAAAGTCCAGTTGCCGCATCAGGTGCTCAATGCCAAGCAACATGCACGAGAGGCCGACATCATTGCGCAAGCAGGACGCCCTGGCATGATCACCATTGCCACCAACATGGCTGGCCGCGGTACTGACATTGTGTTGGGTGGCAACATTGAAAAAGACATTCAAGGTATTGAGCTTGATGAGAGCCTGAGCCCAGAGCAGTGTCAGTCTCAAGTTGCTGCCATGCGCACCGAGTGGCTGACCGTGCATGAGCAGGTCAAGTCCTTGGGTGGCCTTCGCATCATTGCCACCGAGCGACATGAGTCTCGCCGCATTGACAATCAATTGCGCGGCCGTTCAGGCCGTCAGGGTGACCCTGGCTCTTCACGTTTTTACCTGAGCTTAGACGATCCCCTGATGCGCATTTTTGCGGGCGACCGCGTGCGTGCCATCATGGACCGCCTCAAAATGCCAGAAGGTGAAGCCATTGAAGCCGGTATGGTCACACGCAGCATTGAAAGTGCGCAACGCAAAGTAGAAGCCCGCAACTTTGACACGCGCAAACAATTGCTTGAATACGATGATGTGTCTAATGATCAGCGCAAGGTCATTTACCAGCAACGCAACGACATCCTAGATGCCACCGAACTAGATGAGCAAATAAAGTCCTTGCGCGAAGGCAGTTTCACAGACTTGGTGCGCCAGTATGTGCCCGAAGAAACTGTGGAAGAGCAGTGGGACTTGGTTGGCTTAGAGCGTGTGCTTCAAGACGAATGGCAAATTGAATTGCCGCTTCGTGAAACAGTCGCTGCGGCCACGGCCATCACAGACGAAGAAATTTTGGAAATGGTTTTGGCTGCAGCCAACAATGCCTTCAAAGTCAAGCTAGAGGCGGTGGGTGTTGAAAACTTTGTGCCCTTTGAACGTGTCGTTTTGTTGCAAAGCATCGACACCCAATGGCGTGAACACCTGAGTTCTTTGGATTATTTGCGCCAAGGCATTCACTTGCGTGGTTACGCGCAAAAGCAACCTAAGCAAGAATACAAACGAGAAGCTTTTGAACTTTTTGGTCAATTGCTTGACTCCGTTAAAAACGAAGTCACACGCGTTTTGATGAACGTCAAAATTGAATCGAGTGAGCAAATTAGCGAAGCGGCGCAAGTCTTGGAAGAGCGCGCAGAAAATATCAGCAACGTGACTTACACCGCGCCAGATGAACAAGGCCAGCAACAAACGCAGCCTGAATTTCAAGGCAAACTGCTAGCGCCTGTGGGTCGCAACGAAGCTTGCCCTTGCGGCAGCGGTAAGAAATACAAGTTTTGCCACGGTAAATTGGCATAAGAGGTTTTCATGACAGTGAATCTTCAAGCCCCCAACCCCGACCATGTCTTGGCTGTTCCGGGTGTTCGCTTAGGCATTGCGCAAGCAGGCGTTCGCAAGGTGGGGCGCAAAGACCTCACTGTCATTTTGTTAGATGAGGGAAGCGCTGTATCGGGTGTCTTTACGCAAAACCGCTATTGCGCTGCGCCTGTTCAAGTTTGCCGCGATCATTTGAAACAAGTGAATGCTTCACAAGCCGATACACACGTTCGAGCTTTGATCATCAACACCGGCAACGCCAATGCGGGCACCGGTGCCAAGGGCTTGGCCGACGCACGTGCCACTGCTGAAGCCCTGGCCGCAATTCTCAAAATCAAACCCCAACAAGTCTTGCCCTTCTCGACGGGCGTCATCATGGAAAACTTGCCTGTCGATCGCATTGTGGCGGGCATGCCTGCTGCCATTGCCGATGCGCAAGCAAAGCACTGGGCCAAGGCGGCTGAAGGCATCATGACCACCGACACCGTGCCCAAGGCTTTCAGCGCGCAAGTGGTGCTGTCAGGTCAGACGGTCACCATCACTGGCATTAGCAAAGGGGCCGGCATGATTCGGCCCAACATGGCCACCATGCTGGGTTTTTTGGCCACCGATGCCAACATCGATCCGGCCTTGTTGCCAACTTTGGCCGCTGACTTGGCCAATGCATCCTTCAATCGCATCACCATTGATGGCGACACCTCGACCAACGATTCCTTCATCGTCATGGCCACGCGCAAAGCAGCGCACCCTGTCATTTCATCATGGGATTCAGCAGACGGCAAAGCTTTGCGCCAAGCAATGATGTCTGTGGCGCAAAAGTTGGCCCACGCCATTGTGCGTGACGGCGAAGGCGCCACCAAGTTCATCACCGTGCGCGTGGAAGGTGGCAAGACTTCTGAAGAGTGTCTTTTGGCCGCTTACGCCATTTCACATTCGCCTTTGGTTAAAACAGCCTTCTTTGCCAGCGACCCCAACTTAGGCCGCATCTTGGCCGCGGTCGGTTACGCAGGCATTCACGATCTCGATCAAGACCTGATTGGTCTTTACCTCGACGATGTATGTGTGGTGCAAAACGGAGGTCGCAATCCGGCCTACCAAGAAGCCGATGGCCAACGTGTCATGAAGCAAAGTGAAATCACCATCAAAGTGCTCCTCGGACGCGGCGAAGCAGTCGACACGGTTTGGACCTGCGATTTAAGCCACGACTATGTTTCCATTAATGCAGACTACCGATCATGAGCGACGCCATTGAAAAACTTTTAGAACGCGCTGTGCTCATGATGGAGCGCATTGAACGCGTATTGCCGCAGCCTTTAAGTGAGCCCAATTGGTCTGAGGCCATTGCTTGGCGCTATCGCAAGCGTGCCTCGGGTCATGGTGTCTTAGAGGCTGTGCGCCATGTGTCAGACATGAACCTGGCTGACTTGCAGGAAATTGATGGACAGAAAGAAAAGTTGCAACAAAACACTTTGCAATTTGTACAAGGCTTGCCTGCCAACAATGTGCTCCTAACGGGTTCACGTGGCACCGGCAAATCTTCCTTGATCAAAGCTTGTTTGAATGCCTATGCGTCACAAGGTTTGCGCCTCATTGAAGTCGACAAAGAAGACCTGACAGACTTACCCGACATTGTTGACGTGGTGGCTGGTAGGTCCGAAAAGTTCATCATCTTCTGCGATGACCTGAGCTTTGAAGATGGCGAAGGTGGCTACAAAGCTTTGAAATCCATTCTCGATGGTTCTGTGGCGGCATCCACGCCCAATGTGCTCATCTACGCCACCAGCAACCGACGCCATTTGTTGCCCGAGCACATGAAGGACAACCTGACCTACACCCACACCGAAGATGGCGAAGTGCATCCTGGCGAAGTCATTGAAGAAAAAATTTCTTTGTCCGAACGCTTTGGCTTGTGGATCAGTTTTTACCCCTTCTCTCAAGACGAATACCTGGCCATCGTGGCGCAATGGTTGCGGTCTTTGGGTGCCAGCGAAGCCGTCATTCAAGCCTCCGGACCTGAAGCCCTTGTTTGGGCCCTTGAACGTGGTTCGCGCAGTGGCCGAGTGGCCTATCAGTTTGCGCGAGATTGTGTGGGGCGCATGGGGCAGGGCGCATCGACTCAGCGATCACTGTGAGTACAAGCTCGGCACCTGGCCAGTCTTTGCTGGTGGCGGATGCGCATCTTCAACGCGACGGGGGACACAATCGCAAGACAGTCGATGTGGCGGTGGGTATTTTGATCAATGCGCAAAATCAATTCTTGCTCACCTCAAGACCGCCCGGCAAAGTGTACGAAGCTTACTGGGAATTTCCGGGAGGCAAGCTAGAGGCCCATGAAACCGTAGAACAGGCTTTAACGCGAGAACTTGAAGAAGAGCTTGGTTTGAAGATTGGTGACGTGCAAATTTGGCGACAACAGTTGGTGGACTATCCGCATGCTTTGGTCAGGCTGAACTTTTGCAAGGTTCGCAGTTGGCAAGGCAACTTGGAAATGCGCGAAGGCCAACAATTTGCTTGGCAAAGCTTGCCCGTTCAAGTGGTGCCTGTATTGCCTGGCACTGTGCCCGTTCTAACTTGGTTGGCCGAAGAAACTGGCTTTGTGGGTGACACGCATCAGGCTGCTGGCTAAGCCCTTGTTACTGCAACTTAGGGTCGCCAAAATTTTCTTGATCGGGGGGAGTGTCTTCTGGCACTCTGAAGCTCTCATTGGCCCAAGCACCCAAGTCAATGCCTTTGCATCTTGCGCTGCAAAAGGGACGGTAGGAGTTGTTTGAGCTAAAAAGACTGGGGCCGCCACAGGTGGGGCACTTCACGTGTTTGGGCTTGGCAGATGGCTCACTCATCGGTCTCAGTAGGTTCTGATGGCCTGCGCTTTAAGCGCAAAGCGTCATTTCAAAGGGCGTATCTTCTTTGTTGGCAAGCAGCTTGCCATCGGCTTGTTGTTGCATGAGCCGAATGACGACCAGCAGCCTGTTGCAACTGATCTCGGGTGTGAGGTTCAAACTTTCGTCAATTCGCAAACGCAGCAGTTGAAAATTGCGTCCTTGCGGCAAATTTTGTTGAAGCTGACCACCCGTGGCCATGACCTTTTGGTTGCTGCCAGATTCGCGCATCATTTTGAGAATGAGTTGAATGGCTTTGGCCAAAGGCGCAAAGTGTTGTGACCAATCGAACAAATTGGCTTGCCTGGAGGCAGGGGCATGGTGTTGCCATGCGTGGTAAGCAGGCAAGTCAAACTCGCATGTGCCGCCAGGAATGGCTGTGCGGCTTCGAATGCTGTTGAGGAATTCGCCTTCGCCCAAAGCGCTGCCCATTTTGCCAATCATGCTGTTCAGCGCTTCGAAGCGTTGGTCGAGTTGTTCAATGACCAGGTCAAGTGCTTGCTCTGAAATGGAGGGGTTGCCGCGGTAGCTATTGAGCTGCTGTTTGTGGCGTTCAATGTCTTTGAGAATTTCTGATTTCAATTCTGAGCGGGAGGCCACTTCCATGATTTCAAACATCGTGGTGAGCGCGTAATGGTGATCAACTGCTTCGGAACGCTGACTCAATTGGTTGAAACGCGCAAACAGATGTTGCAGACGCAAATAGGTCCGAGTTCGTTCGTTGAGGGGGTATTCGTAAAGTATCACGCTGCGTCTTTCTGTGACAAGATCATAGCCCGAAGCGGGCCATCATTTCATGCACCAACTGCTTCAAGTGGGCTAAATCGATGCCTTCGTTGAAAATGACCGCATCTGCACAGTCCAGTCGTTGTTGCCGACTGGCTTGCTGTGAAATGATCCGCTCGATTTCTGCCCGGCCCAGCTGACTTCTGCTCATCACCCTCTGAATTTGAGTTTCTACGTCGCAGTCAACCACGCAGACCCAGTCGACTTGGCGCCGCCAGCGTTCGCCAGACTCTACCAACAAGGGGACGTCATAGACCAAGCAGGCATGACCTGCGGCAATGGCGGCAATGCTTTCTTCTTGAAGGACTTGCCCCACCAAAGGGTGAATGATGGCCTCAAGCTGTCGCTTGCTTTCGGGGTTGGAAAAGACCAGTGCGCGCATGGCGTCTCGGTTCATGGCGCCATCGGGGGCTATCAATTGTTCGCCAAATTCAGCCAAGATAGCCGGAATGGCTCTTCCGCCTGGCAGGGTGAGTGCCCTGGAAATGGCATCGGCGTCCATGACGGCGGCGCCCGCACTGGCCATGATGCTGGCGACCGTGCTCTTGCCGCTGCCAATGCCGCCCGTCAGCCCCAGTCGAAGTGGCTTGCGGCTCAACGGGTTAAGCCCCCATGGAAATGCCTAAAAAGAAACATGCGAATCCAGAAAAGGCTAAAAAAGGTCCAAAAGCGAAGTGCCCATTGTGACCCAGTTGCCCCCTCATTTTTTGGATGACCCCAAAAATCAGCCCAGAAACAGAGGCCAACAAGAGCAAAGGCAAAAGGCTCCAAACCCCCACCCAAGCGCCAAGGCCGGCCAGCAGTTTGAGATCGCCCTGTCCCATACCCTCTTTGCCCGCCGCTTTCTCGAAGCCCCAGCTGACCAGCCAAAGAAGCCCATAGCCCAGAACCGCACCAGACAGTGAATGCATCAGTGGGGTTGGGGTGAGCGACATGGCGCTGCCAATGAGGCCCACCCACAGCAAGGCTTGGGTAAGAACATCTGGGAGAAGGAATGTTTCGGCATCAATCCAAGCCAAGGCCAAAAGGGCAGCGCAGAAGAAACCCCCTAACAAGGCTGAATAGCCAAAACCAAACTTCAGGAGTGACATGCAAAACAAAACAGCTGTGAGGAGTTCAACCCCTGGGTAGCGAAAGGAAATGGCCTCATTGCAATGTTTGCAGCGTCCAAAGCACCCAACAAAAGACAAAACCGGAATGAGCTCGTACCAACTCAGTGTGTGGCGGCAGTGAGGGCAGTGTGATCGTGGCGTCGATAAATTGAAGCTAACGGGGCTACTTTCGTCAGCCGTCAAAATCATTTGCGGCAAACGGTGAATGAGCACGTTGACAAAGCTACCTATGACCAAGCCAATGGCAGCCATCAAAATGATTTCAGCCAAGCTGACTTCTACAAAGTGCGGCATGACCCAGCCCATGCTGCCAGGTGGCAGCCACAATTGAGGCCAAGCAGTGAGGTTGATCAAAAGACTTGTCCTAAGTTGAAGATGGGCATGTACAAGGCCAACAAA
>CALCBL010000667.1 GCA_937897495.1 uncultured Burkholderiales bacterium | reverse complement strand
TTGCGAGGCACCCCCTTGGCGCGTCACACTGAAACGCATGGCATGGTGTACGACAGCCAGCCGCCTTATGTCATTCGACAAAACAATGCCATCGACAAAGAAAGCTTCGAGCGCTTTACCAGACTGGCCAAGTACTGGGATTTGATCGCCAATTCAGGACGCTTTAAACAAACGCTGCCCTTGATTTTGCAAGCTCATGCGCCGCATCATTCGCCGTTTTGGGCGTTCATGTCATTTACAGATCATCTTTGGCAGCAAACTCAAAAGACCTACGGCCTGACCCCTGAGGCATTGGTCGATGCGGTGTTTGCTTATTTAACTGTTTCGCGCTTGCTTGATGAGTCGTTGGTTCGCAAGTCTTTGTTGAAAGATTATTTGGCCAGTGGCGCAAGAGGCCGTCCTATGTGCCTTGCGCATGAAAACTTGCCATTGGGTGGCAATAGGCTGGGCTCAGGCCAACAGAATTTGCGTGAGCGGCAAGACAGGCATGCTGATCTTCAGAAGTAAGGGCCAATCCATGCGCCGAAATCTTGTATTTGTCTTTCTTCAAATTGCATTGCTAATTTCCATTCAAGCAGCTGAAGTCACTGTGGCTGTAGCTTCCAACTTCAGCTTGCCCATGCGAAAAATTGTGGCGCAATTTGAAGCTGAGTCTGGCCACAAAGTACGTCTTTCATTGGGCTCAACGGGAGCCTTTTATGCGCAGATCAAAAATGGTGGGCCTTTTCACCTATTGCTTGCGGCGGATCAGGAAACGCCCGCTCGATTAGAAAAAGAAGGTCTGGGGCTTGCAGGTACTCGATTTACTTATGCTCAAGGCAGACTGGTTCTTTGGAGTCGACAAGCTGGTCGGGTCGATCCAGAAGGGGAGATCTTAAAAGCAGGTCATTTTCAAAAACTAGCCTTGGCCAATCCCAAACTAGCGCCTTATGGCGTTGCGGCCATGGAGACGCTTCAAAGTTTGAGCTTAACTGAACAGCTCAAGTCAAAGTTTGTGCAAGGTGAAAACATCAGCCAAGCCTATCAATTTGTGGAAACTGAAAATGCCCAAATTGGCTTTGTCGCCATGTCGCAAGTTTTCTCGGAAGGTAAGTTGCTAAAAGGATCTGCTTGGATCGTACCTCCTCAGCTTTATTCACCGATTCAGCAAGATGCCATTTTGCTTTTGGCTGGGCAAAAAAATTCTGCAGCAATTGCACTCATGCGTTACTTGAAAACTGACAAAGCAAAGTCTGTGATGAGTGCCTACGGCTACAGCCATCTAACTCATTAGATAAATAGACAAACAGGCGCAAGCGACCCTACAATTCGCCCACAAAATTGACTTAGGCATACCATGAACAAAGACCTCATTGATGACACTCAAGCGCTGCTGGGCGGCCATGCAGATGCCAATGGCACCACACGTCGCTTTGCACTCAAAGCAGCCATTGGCGTTGGCTACGCAGCAGCAGCCATGCCCATCATCGCTCAAACGGCTATCAAAACACCGGTTGCAGGTTTGGTCGCTGGCGAAGTCACCATTGATGTCAATGGCTTCAAGATGCCCGCCTACCGCAGCGCGCCAGCAGGCAAATCTGATTTGCCAGTGGTGCTTGTCATTTCTGAAATTTTTGGTGTGCACGAATACATCGCCGATGTCACTCACCGCTTGGCACAAGCGGGCTACATGGCCATTGCACCCGAACTTTTTGTGCGCCAAGGTGACCCCAGCGAATATGGCGAGTTGGCCAAGCTGCAATCAGAAATCATTGCCAAAGTGCCTGACGCACAAGTGATGGCCGATTTGGACGCCACCGTGGCCTGGGCTTCTCGCAACGGCGGCAATGCTCAAAAATTGGCAATTACTGGCTTTTGCTGGGGTGGCCGCATCACTTGGCTGTATGCCGCGCATCAGCCACAACTCAAGGCGGGTGTGGCTTGGTACGGCCGCTTGGTCGGCAACACAACAGCGCAAACGCCAGCGCACCCCTTGGCGTTGGCCAGTCAACTCAAAGCCCCCGTGCTGGGCTTGTATGGCGCAGCCGATACTGGCATTCCCCTAGACACGGTTGAAAAAATGAAAGCCGCACTGGCACAAGGCCCCGGCGCTGCCAAGTCAAGCGAATTTGTGGTTTACCCAGAAGCACCGCACGCTTTTCATGCCGATTACCGACCAACCTATCGCAAAGCGGCAGCAGACGATGGCTGGCAAAGAATGCTAAATTGGTTCAAGAAGCAAGGGGCTGTTTAAAAGTCTTGGCAAATCAAACTCCAGAAGAAAAGACACCATGGCCAAAACAGCACCACGACAAGAAACCGCACTGACCGAATCGGAAGAGGTTTTTGAAAAAGCCGCCGATTTGTTTCGCGTCATGTCGGCTCCCATGCGCTTGCGCATCATCAGCGCACTTTGCAATGGCGAAAAGAATGTGGGCGAGTTGCTGGCCGAGATCGACACTACCCAGCCCAACATGTCGCAGCACCTGAACACTCTCTACCAGGCAGGCGTGCTTGGCAAGCGCCGCGAAGGTGTACAAATTTACTACCGCATCATCAACGACCGTGTGGTGACCCTTTGTCGCTCAGTGTGTGTGCAGATCGCCAGCGAAAGCGATTGAAGGTTTGTCGTCAATTTGAGGGCGGGTTTTTACGGGCATGCTTCCCCCCTTGAACCCGCTAATATTAATACTTAAGGAGCAACGAATGAAGCAACACCTGTTATCGCGCAAAATCTCTGCCGACAAACTGCTGATGGAAGCTAAAGTAGTGCCTTCCGGTGTAGCCGAAGTGGCCAAGCTGCAGGCCAATGAGAAATTTGTTTATCTGCGCCCCTGATGGGCGTTGAGAAGTTCAATCGCCCCAACTGATTTTTTCGAGGAAAACCCATGAAGATTCAACATGTTTTGACTGCGGCCTCTCTGGTCGCCTTGTCTGGTCTGGCCCAAGCCCAGGTCGATCCGCTGCATGTGCGCAGCTGGGCTGCATCTTGCGCCGCCTGCCACGGTACCGATGGCCGCGCTCAGCCGGGCATGATTTCTTTGGCTGGTGTCCCTAAAGAAGTCACCATTCAGAAAATGCTGGACTACAAAGCCGGTCGCGTGCCAGCGGCCACCATCATGCATCAGCTCGCCAAGGGCTATTCCGACGAGCAAATCGCCGCCATTGCTGGCTACTTTGCCGCCCAGAAGAAATAAGGAACAACTGCCATGCAACGTCGTCATTTTTTACAAACAGGCTCCGCTTTGGGTGCCATGGGATTGGTTTCTGGTTGTGCCACCATGGGTGGTGGCAGTGGCCCCAAAGTGGTGGTCATCGGCGGGGGTTACGCGGGTGCCACGGCCGCCAAGTACCTGCGCATGTGGTCTGAACACAAGATCCAGGTCACCTTGGTCGAGCCAAGCGATGCCTTCATTTCTTGCCCGATGTCCAACCTCGTCATTGGCGGCAGCAAAACCATCACCGAGATCACGACACCCTATGACAACCTGACCAAACGCCACGGTGTCAAGATCATCAAGGACCGCGTTAACACCATCGATGCCGACAAGCGCATTGTCAAACTGGCCGGTGGCACCGAGCTGACTTATGACCGCCTGATCGTCTCGCCCGGTGTGGACTTTATGTGGGAAACCCTGCCCGGCATGAACCGTGCAGGCGCCAAAGAGCAAGTGATGCACGCCTGGAAAGCCGGCGAGCAAACCGTGACCCTTCGCAAGCAACTCGAAGCCATGCCCGACGGCGGCGTCTTCGCCATGTCCATCCCGTTGGCCCCATACCGATGCCCTCCCGGTCCTTACGAGAGGGCTTGCCAAGTGGCCGACTACTTCACCAAAGCCAAGCCCAAGAGCAAGGTGTTGATCTTGGACGCCAACGACGACGTCACTTCTAAGCCTGGTTTGTTCAAGAAGGCCTGGACTGACCGCTACAAAGGCATCATTGAGTACCGCAGCAAGCACAACGTGACCGATGTGGATGTGGCCAACAAGACCGTGAAGTTCGAGTTCAACGAAGACGTCAAGGCCAGTGTTCTCAACGTGATTCCGAGCATGCGTGCTGGCGACATCGCCGTCAACGCGGGTCTGGCCACGGCCAACAAGCGCTGGTGCGAAGTGGATTTCCTGACTTTCGAATCCAAAGCGGCCAAAAACGTGCACGTTCTGGGCGATGCGATCCAAGTCGCTCCCTTGATGCCCAAGTCGGGTCACATGGCCAACCAACACGGCAAAACCTGTGCTGCCGCGGTCATCGCTTTGTTGATGGGCAAAGAAGTCAACCCCATGCCCATTTACAACAACACCTGCTACAGCTATGTCAGTACCAAGGATGTGGTTCATGTGGCCAGCGTGCACCGCTACGACGCCGAGAAGAAAACCATGCTGACCGTGACGGGTTCAGGTGGTGTGTCCAGCGCGGCCAACGAACTGGAAGGTGTTTACGCTTGGAGCTGGGCGCAAAACATTTGGGCCGACACCTTGGCTTGATGCACCATGCGCGTGGCTGTCTGCCACGCCATTGAAAAAACGCCGCAGTCCTTGAGATTGGCGGCGTTTTTTTTCAATGCGAAGTAAGCGCGCGGTAGT
>CALCBL010000666.1 GCA_937897495.1 uncultured Burkholderiales bacterium | reverse complement strand
GCCTTGTACCATCATGAGGCCGGTTTCTGAGGGGCGAAGCCACTCTAGGTTGCCCAAGCACTGGCTGGCCAAGTGCTTTTCTAACAATTCCTCTGGTGCCCTGGCCAAAAGAGCCATCCATGTTTGCCTGGCTGCCAATGGCGGCGGCAAATCCCTGGTAGGGCTGGTGTAATCGTTGTGCAACATTTTTTTGATAAGGTCAACTCATTAGCTTACAAAAGTAAAATTGCAATCTCGTGACGAATCAATGCCTTTTGTGACAGGAATATTTCAACTTATGTCCACACCCTTTCGGCACGCTGCTTACTTTGCGCCAGCCCTGCAATCGCAGGCTTGGGATCTGGGATCCCAATGGCTAGGACGTTGTGCGCATCAAATGACGCCCCTACAGCAGCCGCAATTTGATAACTTAAGTTCTGAAGTGTTTGAAAAATTGACACGCGCACCCAGGTTGTACGGTTGGCATGCCACGCTAAAAGCACCCTTTGAATTAAATTCAAATACAAAGCTTGAAGAACTGCAGCCTGCATTCAGGCAATTGGCGCACAACACAGTTAGCGCATTTCATCTGCCTTTGAAATTGGTCGAAATGGGAGATTTTCTAGCGCTGGTGCCCTCTCATCCCAGCCCAGATTTGCAGAAGTTTGCAGAGCATTGTGTGCGGCAGTTGCATGCACTCGCCTTGCCACTTTCAGAAACCGAACTTCAAAGAAGAACAGGCGCAGGCTTGACGGCCAGACAGACAGCGCTGCTTCATGCATGGGCTTACCCTTTCGTGATGGATCAATTTCAGTTTCACTTGACGCTTTCAGGGTCATTGCGAAATGTCGAATCGCACGTCAAGAAAAATTTGAAGGCAGCAGCCCAAGAATGGTTCGCCCCTTTGTTAGAACATGGCCTTGACATTGATGCTGTCACTTGGTTTTCTCAAGACCAAAAGAACGGCGACTTTCGATGGGTTGAGAGTTTTGAATTGAGTACATCCAATTGCGCTTGATCTACATCATTGGTCCATCGGGCGCTGGCAAAGACAGCTTGCTGAATGGCCTGCGCCAAGATATGGCCAGCATGACCACCCCACCACCTTTGTATTTTGCACAGCGCACCATTACCCGAAGCCATCTCCAAAGCAACGAGGACCATGAAGCAGTAGATGAGTCCAACTTTGACTCACTGCTTCCAGC
>CALCBL010000665.1 GCA_937897495.1 uncultured Burkholderiales bacterium | reverse complement strand
CTGCCCTCCCCCGTGATGAACGGCCTCCTGAAAGGCCGAACCAAATGGTTTTTTTACCCAGGATTCAATGACAAAACTGGTGGCCTGATACGAGAGGCACGGGTTATCGAAAAATTGAATGCCAATGAAACGACAGAGTTCGATCCATCTGGCAGCAAGCCCTACCCGCAAAAAAGCACTCTTTTTTGTTACGAACCAGCAGCGCTGGCAGAGGCCATGCAACTGGCATCCTTGAATTCGATTGGACACCAATGGCAAGTGGCGCATGGGCGAGGCGCTTTGGCCTTCGAGAACGCATTGCGCACTTTGCCAAGCCATGTTGAGCGGCCTTCACATCAGTTCATCCAGCCTCTTTCTCAAACAAAATTTGACCAACTTTTAAAGTCAAGTGACCTTAATTTCGTCAGGGGCGAAGACTCTTTGGTCAGGGCGCTTTGGGCTGGCAAGGCCTTTGTTTGGCAAATTTACCCCCAAGACGATGGCGCTCATGGCCCCAAATTGAATGCCTTTTTAGACTGGCTTGATGCGCCAGACAGCCTTCGTCGCTTTTACTTAAGCTGGAATGGTCTTTCTCAAGAACCATTGCCTGAGGTGGACCTGCCCGCTTGGCAAGCTTGCGCAATGGCTGCGCAAGCGCGTTTGGTGCAACAAATGGATTTGGTCAGTCAATTGCTTCAATTTGTTGAAGAAAAGCGCTAAGATCGTGGGCTTTGGGACAACATTGGACAGATTATGAAAGTAGCTCAAGAAATTCGCGTTGGTAACGTCATCATGCAGGGCAAAGACCCCATGATCGTTTTGCGCACTGAATACAGCCGCGGCGGCCGCGGTGCGGCCACCGTTCGCATGAAGCTCAAAGCCTTGCTGAGCAATATGGGCACCGAGTCTGTTTTCAAAGCCGACGACAAAATGGACCAAGTGATCTTGGATCAAAAAGAGTGCACCTACTCTTACTTTGCCGACCCCATGTATGTTTTCATGGACACTGAATTCAACCAGTACGAAGTTGAATCCGAAAACATGGGCGATGCCTTGCACTACCTAGAAGACGGCATGTCCGTTGAAGTGGTGTTCTACGACGGCAAGGCCATCTCTGTTGAACTGCCCACCAGCGTAGAACGCGAAATCACTTGGACCGAGCCAGCCGTTAAAGGCGACACCTCTGGCAAAGTGCTCAAGCCCGCCAAAATTGCCACCGGCTTTGAAGTGCCTGTGCCTTTGTTTGTCAATCAAGGTGACAAAATTGAAATTGACACACGCACAGGCGAATACCGCAAGCGCGTTTGATCAACTTGTTTCAGTGGCCCTGGCCACTGCGCAACAAGACCTCTTAGGAGGTCTTTTTTTTAGGGGGCAGCAGGCGTTTCCGATTTGGGGCGCAGGCGCCAAGCTTGCGGCGCGCCACTCGCCACTGCTGAACCCACAACCCAAAAGACCACAGACACCCCTACCACGGCACCAGCAGCGCCAAAAATAAGGGGCATCAAAACGCTAGAGGCATTGACCGTCATGATTCGCAAACCCAGTGCTTCGCCCTGTCGATGTGCGGGTGTGATTTGGTGCAAAGTACTCATGACCATCGGCTGAACCACACCTAAAACCAAACCCAAACAGACCGAACAAATACCCATGGCCAATGCAGAATCAACCATGGGATAAATAGCAAAGATGAGGCCTGCGCAAATCATGGCACCTGTGAGCAATCGATATTCTTGAAGGTGCCGTGCAACCAAAGGCAGGATCACCCGAATCAGGGCTGAGGCCACAGCGAAGGAACCCAAAATAGTACCAACCACCGATGCACTGAGGCCGCGTTCGTGTCCTAAGACTGGCACCACAAAGGTGTGAATATCCCAACAAGAAGACAACAACCAATTGACCAACAGCAGGCGCTGCATGAGCGGCTCATGCAGCAAGTCCCATACACGCCCATTGGCATGCTCAGGAAGTTGAGGAGGAATGGGTTTTTCTTCAATGTTGCGAATCCATAACCACGCCAGCAGAGGAAAAAGGGTCAGCATCACAAACGTGGCGCGAAAGCCATCGGCATCGGCTGGCATGGCGCCCGCATGGTCAATCATCAAGCCCGCAAAAAATGGTCCTATGAAATTAGAAGCAGCGGGGCCAATGGCCAGCCAACTGAATGTTTCTTTCAGCTGGTTGGCATCGGCTGAAATTCGGCCTACGTGCCTTTGCAAAGCAATGACAGTGATACCCGTAGCCCCTCCAGTGGCAAGGGCGCCTATGCAAAGAACAGGAAATATGGGCCAAATGACGGCCAGTCCTGCGCCAAAACAAGCCATGACCACACCGATTTGCACCGGTCGTTTCAAGCCATGTCGATCTGTGAATCGACCAGCTGGAATGGCCATGAATACTTGCGTGACAGAAAACAGCGCCAACAAAACACCCACCGCCATGGTGCTGTAACCTTGTTGAAGCGCAAGAAGCGGTGTCGTCATTCGCATACCTGTCATACAGGCATGCAGAAAAATCTGCCCCGTAATCAGCTTAGCGAGTTCACGCTTCACTGGTTTCGCCGTCACTGACATCGGCTTCATGTGGCAGCAAACCGGCCGCTTGGCCTTCAGGCAATGCTTCCACTTGGCGCAATGCGCGGTGCATCACATTGCTTCGCGTTTGCGCTTTGTCCAGTGTGTTCAAAACTGTTTGAGTTTGTTCTTTGACTTTGGCCAACACGTCGCCAAACTTGCCAAACTCTGTTTTGACGGCACCCAAAACTTGCCAAACTTCGCTGGAACGTTTTTCGAGCGCCAAGGTTCGGAAACCCATTTGCAAAGAGTTCAACATGGCCATCAGGGTTGTAGGGCCTGCTAGGGTGACTCGGAAATCACGTTGTAAAGATTCAATCAGACCGGGTCTGCGCAACACTTCGGCATACAAACCTTCAGTGGGCAAAAACATGATGGCGAAGTCTGTGGTGTAAGGCGGCTCAACATATTTCTCAGTCATGGATTTGGCTTCTAAACGAACCCGCGCCTCCAAAGCCTTGCTGCACAGATCTGCCTGAATCACATCGGCCCGCGATTGCGCATCTAGCAGGCGCTCGTAGTCTTCATTGGGAAACTTGGCATCGATGGGCAACCAAACGGGTTCGCCATCGTCAGATCGACCTGGCAATCGAATGGCAAAGTCCACACGGTTTTTGCTACCTGGCCGTGTGGCGTGTTGCGTTGCATACTGATCAGGAGCCATCACTTGCTCTAGCAATGAAGCCAGCTGAGCTTCGCCAAACATGCCGCGCGTTTTGACGTTGGTGAGCAAATGCTTCAGGTCACCCACCCCCTGCGCCAAGGTGTTCATTTCACCCAGCCCTTTGTGCACCTGCTCCAAACGGTCGGCCACTTGCTTGAAACTTTCGCCCAAGCGCGCTTGCAAGGTGGTCTGCAATTTTTCGTCCACTGTTTGACGCATTTCATCAAGCTTGGCGGTGTTGCTTTGTTGAAGCTGCGCCAATTGCGTTTCCAGAGTGCCGCGCATTTCAGTGAGGCGTCTGGCATTGGTCTCGGATAATTGTTGCACCTGAAAGGTGAGCGTGTCAGAAAGTGTTTTTTGCAACAAAGCCAACTGTTGTGCAAACGCATCCATCTGGCTGTTTTGGGTTCGGGTGGCTTCTGCGCCTTGTTGAACCAAACTTTGCTGGAAGGTACCTAAAGTTTGAATCAGCTCTTGGCGCCCGCCTCTGGCAGACTCACTGATGGCGTTGCGAAGTTCTCGCTCTAATCTCTCATTGGCCAGCTGGAGAGACGAGGTCAATTGCACCAACTCTTCAGAAGCTTGGGAGCCTTCTCGACGCTGTCGCCATACCGAAAACAGCAAACCTAGCGTCAAAAAACTGACCGCGATGAGAATCCAAATTAGCATGCTGCTGTCCATGTGTGAATGCCGTTTGATTCAGTGTTTGATCAAGCAAGTTACTTATTTGGAAGTAACTTGGTTAAGGGGTGTCAGCGCCTTGCCGGTGGCAAAGAAAGAAACCAAATTATCGGCGGCCAGTTGCGCCATGGCCAAGCGCGTTTTGACGGTTGAGCTGGCGATGTGAGGGGTGAGCACCACGTTGGGTACCGTCAGAAGTGCAGGATTGAGCGCAGGCTCAGCTTCAAACACATCCAAACCCGCTGCCGCAATTTGTTTGTTCTTCAAAGCAACCGCTAGAGCGGCATCGTCCACAATGCCACCACGCGCAATATTGACCAAGGTCGCCGAAGGCTTCATAGAGCCTAACTCTTTGGCACCAATGGTGTGATGTGACTCAGCACTATAGGGCACCACCAACATGACATGATCGGCTGTGCGCAGAAGTTCTTCTTTGCTAACGTAAGTGGCCTTGCAAGCAGCCTCAAGGTCTGCACTCAAGCGGCTTCGGTTGTGATAAATAACACGCATGCCAAATCCATGTGCTGCCCGCTTGGCAATACCTTGGCCGATGCGGCCCATGCCAATGATGCCAAGCGTGCTGCCATGCACCTCGGCCCCGGCAAACATGTCATAGCTCCACTTCGTCCACAAGCCTTGTCGCAAGTAATGCTCGCTCTCGGTGATGCGTCTGGCAGTGGCCATCAGCAATGCAAAGCCAAAGTCTGCCGTCGTTTCCGTTAAAACATCTGGCGTGTTGGTAGCCAAGACACCCGCTGCCGTCATAGCAGGAACATCAAAATTGTTAAAGCCCACAGCCATGTTGGCCACAATTTTGAGCTGAGGGTTGGCTTGCAAGAGTGCGGCGTCAATGCGTTCACTGCCCGTGGTGAGAGCGCCCACCTTGCCGTGCATTTTTTGTTTTAAAACTTCAGCAGACAAAACCTCGTCCGACTGATTGCTTTCAATTTGAAAATGCTGCGAAAGCATCTCAAGCACTTCAGGAAAGATAGCGCGCGCTACCAAGATAGAGGCTTGTGTCATGTTCGAAACCAAATGAATGTCATCACAATGAACAACGGAATTAAAACGCAGCAAGACCATGCCATGTAGCCAAAGAAACTGGGCATCTTGATACCACGGTCTTCAGCAATGGCTTTCACCATGAGGTTGGGTGCGTTACCGATGTAACTGTTGGCACCCATGAAAACAGCACCTGCAGAAATGGCTGCCAAAGTAGGCGCCAAAGTGGTCATCAAAACCTGTGCATCGCCACCTGCTGTGTTGAAAAATACCAAATAAGTGGGTGCATTGTCTAAAAACGAACTGAGCAAACCCGAGATCCAAAAATACATCATCACATTGGGCGAGCCATCCGGGTTGGTGACGGCCGACACCACAGCACCAAACGGGCCATTGACGCCCGCCTTCAACATGGCAATGACTGGAATGATGGTTAGAAAAATGCCCGCAAACAATTTGGCCACTTCTTGCATCGGACCCCAACCAAATTGATTGTCGGCATGGACTTGTGTAGGAGTTAGCTTGAGAGAGATGAGGATGATGAGCAAAAGCCCTGCATCGCGAACCAAGCCTGGCAAGCCTACATCAGTGCCTGCCACATTGAAAGACACATCGGATTTCCAAAGACCACTCATCAAGACCAAGGCCACCACACCAGCGAGCAGAACAAAATTGACTTTGCCGTCAAAGCCAATTTGACGTGAATCTGGTGTTGGGTCAACTGTTTGGATCGCTTCCAGCTTGTGGTAATACCAAGAATCCAAAACGAAAAATATGGCCAGCAAGGAACCCATCAAGAAAAGCGATTGTGGAAAAAGGTGTTTCAGGGTCCAGAAAAAATCAACGCCCTTTAAAAAACCCAAGAACAAAGGGGGATCGCCCAATGGGGTCAGTGAGCCCCCCGCGTTGGACACAATGAAGATAAAAAACACAACCACATGGGCCACATGCTTGCGGTTGTCGTTGGCCCTGATCAGGGGGCGAATCATGAGCATGGAAGCGCCGGTGGTACCCATGAAGCTGGCCAAAAATGCACCAATGGCAAGGATGGTGGTGTTGAGACCTGGGCTGCCATGCAAATTACCGCGAATGAAGATTCCGCCAGACACGGCGTACAAAGCAGTCAAGAGCACAATGAATGGGATGTATTCTGCGAACAGCGCGTGGACCAAATTCTCACCAGCCAAATTGGCGCCAAACATCACGGCAAAGGGTATGAAAAATGCCAAGGACCACGCAGCAACCACCTTGCCGTAATGGTGGTGCCAAAAATGGGGCGTTAAGAGTGGCATCAGGGCAATGCACAACAAAATACCGGCAAATGGAATGCCCCACACAGCGGTCAGTTGAGCGCCATCGAAATCTGCAGCAAAGGCAGCACTCGGGGCACTCAAGCAAGTTAAAGAGATCAGACGCATGACCCAATGAGAGAGTAAAGATTTCATGTCACAACACTTTCTTCCATAAATTCAATGGGCCATAGATCGACAAACCTTCAGGGACTTGGCGTAATTTCAAAAACTTGCGCAAGGTAAGCCAAATACTTCTCATCATCACACATTCCCTTGCCCGGCGAGTCAGACAATTTGGCAACAGGTTGATCGTTGCAGCGGGTCATTTTGATCACAATTTGAAGGGGCTCATAGCCTAAGTCATTGGTTAAATTGGTACCAATGCCAAAGGCCAGCATACAGCGACCATTAAATTGTCTGAAAAGTTCAATGGTTTTAGGCACTGTAAGGCCATCGCTGAAGATCAGTGTTTTGGTCAGCGGGTCGACCCGGTGCGTACGGTAGTGAGCAAGCATGCGCTCGCCCCACATAAAGGGGTCACCACTGTCGTGGCGAGCACCGTCAAACAGTTTGCAAAAGTACATGTCAAAGTCGCGCAGAAAGGCATTGAAACCGTAAACGTCACTGAGAGCGATGCCCAAGTCGCCTCGGTATTCACGGGCCCACGATTCAAAGCCAAAGACTTGACTGTCGCGCAGCCTAGGCCCCAAGGCTTGGCAAGCCTGCAAATATTCATGGGCCATGGTTCCCAAGGGTGTCAGGCCCAGCGTGTATGCAAAATACACATTGCTGGTACCCGCAAACTGACCCGCCTGGCCAGATCCCAAGCGCCCGGTCAGAACTCTCAAAACTTCTTCATGCCAAGCCCTTGAAAAACGGCGACGTGTGCCGTAGTCGGCAATCTTAAGTGCCTTTAAATCATCCGCCTGCAACTGCTGGATTTTGGTATCCAGTCTTTGCCGACCTTCCATCAAATCGGGCAAGCGCTGCGTATTTCTGAAATAAACTTCGTTGACGATGGCCAACACTGGAATTTCAAACAAGATGGTGTGAAGCCAGGGTCCTTGAATGATGATTTCTATTTCGCCCGTCAAAGTGGGCGTAACTTGGATGTATTTTTCGTTAAGTCGAAACAAACCCAAAAAATCTACAAAGTCACTTTTGACAAAGCGCAAAGAACGAAGGTACGCCAATTCGTCTTCTTTGAAATGCAAACTACACAGTGATTTGATTTCGCTGCGAATTTCATCCACGTAAGGCGCTAGCTCCACACCAGGATTGCGACACCGAAATCGATATTCCACTTGCGCACCAGGAAACTGATGCAGCACCACCTGCATCATGGTGAACTTGTAGAGGTCTGTGTCCAGCAAACTGGTAATGATCATGTCAAAAGGAGCTTATTGATAGGGTTGACAGAAGTGTACGTGAAGCAAGTCAATTTAGAGGCTCAGAGGTATCAGGATAAACGTGGTGATCAGCTTCATTTCAGTCCTGAATCACCCCGCCTGACAAGGTCATCACCTTGTCCGCCATGCCAGTCAGGGTCTGGTTTTGCTCAGCAATTAAGAATGTATAACCCTGCGCCTTCAGCGCTGCCAAAGCCCGCGCTATGGCCAGAACCAAAATGGGTGCAATGCCCTCACAAGGCTCATCCAAAATCAGCACATCGGCCTGCGTCATCAAGGTTCTGCCAATGGCCAGCATTTGCTGCTCTCCCCCACTCATTTGTGCGGCGGGTCTTTCAAGCATGCTTGACAAGCTTGGAAACAATTCCAAAACTTCTTGTAACTGCAGACCAGGCTGTCCATGAGGCCTGTGTTTAGGCTGGTTGGGCGTGGCAATTTCTAAATTTTGACGAACTGTCAGAGCAGAAAATAGTCGGCGATCTTCAGGCACATAGCCCAAGCCCTTGAGGGATCGCTCATGCGGCTTCAATGAATGCAAAGCTTGGCCTTGCCAAAGCAAGTTGCCCGTCGACTGCGGCATCAGGCCCATGACGGCTTTAAGCAAGCTCGATTTTCCGGCGCCATTAAGCCCTCGAATCAACAACATGTTGCCGCGGGGCACAAGCAATGAAACGTTGAACAAGACTTGGGCTTGTCCATAACTGGCATTGAGGTTTTGAATCTCAAGCACGAACAGGCTCCTTGTTCAGAGAAAAGGTTTGACCTAAATATCTTTCACGCACCACTTGATTGGCAGCCACTTCTTGCGGCGATCCTTGCGCCACAAGTTGACCATCGATCAAGACCAAAACACGATCGGCCACACCAAACACCGCGTCCATGTTGTGCTCGGTATACAAAACTGTCGCACCCAAATGGGTCATGCGTTTGACGCGCTCCATCATGTCGGCTCGCTCTTCAGGTGCAAGTCCGGCAGCAGGTTCGTCAAGCAACATCAGGCCCTGGCTGGCGTCGGGCAACCCTGCCATGGCCATGGCCAATTCCAAACGTTTTTTTCCACCATACGAAAGACGTGCAGCAGGCGATCGAAGCATCTCTTCACCCAGATCGTTCAATCCAGCTTGAGATATCCAATGCCTTGCTTCGTCAAGCAAACATTCATCCAAGAGGTCTCGCATTGAAACGCCACGCGAAGCCTGCAAGACCAATTGCAAATTTTGAAGGACTGTGAGCGCTTCAAACACTTGTGCCACTTGAAAAGTTCTGGCCACACCCAAACGGGTTCGCATCTCAACCGTTGACTGCTGCAAATCATGCCCACGCCACACAAGGCTTCCCGCTAGCGCTTTTTGTTGGCCCGCCAAACAAGCAAAGCAGGTTGACTTGCCCGCGCCATTGGGTCCAATCAGGGCCACACATTCACCAGCTTGTAGCTCAAAGCTCACGCCCCTAAGCGCTTGGACACCGCCATAGTTTTGCCGCAGCCCCTCGACTTTCAAGACGGTTTTCATAGGGCTCTACTAGCAGCGTGTTTTTCGAATTTTCTGAG
>CALCBL010000664.1 GCA_937897495.1 uncultured Burkholderiales bacterium | reverse complement strand
GCGCAATGCCATGGCCAGTGGTGTCATTCCTCAAATTAGCATGATCATGGGCCCATCAGCCGGTGGTGCCGTGTATTCACCGGCCATGACCGACTTTATTTTCATGGTGAAAGACAGCTCTTACATGTTTGTCACAGGCCCTGAAGTGGTGAAGACAGTGACGCATGAAGAAGTGACCGCCGAAGAATTGGGCGGCGCATTAACGCACACCACCAAGAGCGGTGTGGCCGACATGGCCTTTGAGAACGACGTAGAAGCATTGCTCATGTTGCGTCGTTTGTACAACTACCTGCCACTGAACAACCGCGAAAAATCGCCGATGCGCGCCAGCGGCGACCCTACCGACAGGCTGGACAAAAGCTTGAACACCTTGGTTCCTTTGAACGCCAACCAAGCCTACGACATGAAAGAGCTTATTTTGAAGACCGTAGACGACGGTGACTTCTTTGAGCTGCAGCCCGACTATGCCAAAAACATGCTGATTGGTTTTGCCCGCATGGCCGGCCAAACAGTGGGCATTGTGGCCAATCAACCTTTGGTGTTGGCGGGTTGCTTGGACATTAAGAGTTCGATCAAAGCGGCCCGTTTTGTGCGCTTCTGCGATGCCTTCAGTATTCCAGTCATCACTTTTGTAGACGTGCCTGGTTTCATGCCTGGCACTTCACAAGAATACGGCGGCATCATCAAGCACGGCGCCAAATTGCTTTACGCCTACGCAGAGTGCACAGTGCCCAAAATCACGGTCATTACTCGCAAAGCCTATGGCGGTGCTTATGACGTGATGGCCTCTAAGCACCTCAGAGGCGACGTGAACTTTGCCTGGCCTAACGCAGAAATTGCGGTGATGGGTGCTAAGGGTGCGGTAGAAATTATTTTCCGCGATGACAAAAACGATCCTGTGAAATTGGCTGCACGCGAAGCCGAATACAAAGACCGTTTTGCCAACCCCTTTGTAGCGGGGGCACGCGGCTTTATTGATGACGTCATTCAACCTAGCGAAACACGAAAACGCATCTGCCGCTCGTTGGTCATGTTGAAAGACAAGAAGGTTGAAAACCCATGGCGCAAGCACGGCAACATTCCGCTTTAAGCGCAATGACCGACAACGCTTGATCTAAAACGCCATTAGGAAAAAATATGTTTACCAAAATTTTGATAGCCAACCGCGGTGAAATTGCATGCCGCGTCATTGCCACCGCCAAGAAAATGGGCATCGCCACCGTTGCCGTTTACTCTGAAGCCGACAAAGAAGCCCGTCATGTGTTGCTGGCCGACGAAGCTGTGCTGATTGGCCCAGCGCCATCGCGCGAGTCTTATTTGGTGGCCGACAAAATCATTGCCGCGGCCAAAGCCACAGGCGCACAAGCCATTCACCCAGGCTACGGCTTCTTGTCTGAAAACGAAGCATTTTCTAAACGCTGTGAAGACGAGGGCATTGCCTTCATCGGCCCACGTCACTTTTCCATTGCCGCCATGGGCGACAAAATTGCGTCTAAGAAGTTGGCCAACGAAGCCAAGGTCAACACCATTCCTGGTTACAACGATGCCATTGACTCGGCAGAAGCCGCGGTCGAAATTGCCAAAGGCATAGGCTACCCCGTCATGATCAAAGCCTCTGCAGGCGGCGGTGGCAAAGGCCTGCGCGTGGCAGCCAACGACAAAGAAGCCTTTGAAGGTTTTACGTCCTGCAAAAACGAAGCCCTTAACTCGTTTGGCGATGATCGCGTGTTCATTGAAAAATTTGTAGAGGAACCAAGGCACATTGAAATTCAAGTCTTGGGCGACAGCCATGGCAACGTGATTTATTTGAACGAGCGTGAGTGCTCTATTCAACGCCGTCACCAAAAGGTCATTGAAGAAGCGCCATCGCCTTTTATCACCGATGCCACGCGCATTGCGATGGGCGAGCAAGCCGTAGCCTTGGCCAAAGCGGTGCAGTACCAATCTGCCGGCACAGTTGAGTTTGTGGTGGGCAAAGACCAAAGCTTCTACTTCCTAGAAATGAATACACGTTTGCAAGTAGAGCACCCCATAACAGAAGCCATCACGGGCATCGACTTGGTGGAGATGATGATCCGTGTGGCCAATGGCGAAAAATTGCCGATCACGCAAGCCGATGTGAAGCGCAACGGTTGGGCCATTGAGTGCCGTATCAATGCAGAAGATCCTTTCCGCAATTTCTTGCCTTCTACAGGTCGATTGGTGCGCTTCCAAACGCCTGTGCAAACCATGTTCCAGTCCAACACCCAAGACCTGTTGGGTGTGCGCGTAGACACGGGCGTGCAAGATGGCGGCGAGATTCCCATGTTTTACGACTCCATGATTGCCAAGCTCATTGTGCATGGCACCGATCGAAACGATGCCATTGCCAAAATGCGCGAAGCACTCAACGGTTTTGTAATTCGCGGCATCAGCTCCAACATTCCTTTTCAAGCGGCTTTGTTAGCCCATCCTAAGTTTGTGTCTGGCGACTTCAACACGGGCTTCATTGCAGAAAACTATGCGCATGGTTTTCGTGCTGAAGACGTGCCGCACCATGACCCCGATTTCTTGGTCGCCTTGGCGGCATTTGTTCGGCGTAAATCACGCGAACGTGCTGCCAACCTGAGTGGTCAACTGCCTGGTTACGATGTGCAAATTGGCCATGACTACAGCGTGGTGGTGCTAGGTGCCAAAGGTGAAAACCGTTACATCCCTGTGCATGTGGACGAGTTTCGCGGTCAGAGCGGCAAAGCCATCATCAAGGTGGGTGAGAACCACTACATTATTGAAAGTCATTCGCGCCTGAACGATGTGCGAATTAGCGGCACGGTCAATGGCAAGCCATTTACGGCTCAGGTTGAGCGTGGCACACCTAAAAATCCTTTGGCTTTGCAAGTTCAACACAACGGCACCCGCATTGAAGCGCTTGTCGTTTCGCCCCGCATGGCTGAGTTGCATCAAATGATGCCCTTCAAAACACCGCCCGACATGAGTCGGTTCGTGTTGTCCCCTATGCCAGGCTTGTTGGTCAACATTGCCGTAACGGCTGGGCAAAAGGTTCAAGCTGGCGAACGCGTGGCTGTGATTGAAGCCATGAAGATGGAAAATATTCTGTTTGCCGCGCACGATGGTGTGGTAAAAAAAATCATGGCCTCTCAAGGAGAGTCACTCACAGTAGACCAAGTGATTGTGGAGTTTGAAGCATGAGCCTTATCACTCGCCCCTTTAAGGTATTGGGTATTCAGCAAATCGCCATTGGTGGCCTTGATAAGCGCAAACTGCAAACGCTCTGGATCGACATGCTTGGCCTTGATTTGACAGGCACTTACAAAAGCGACCGTGAGAATGTTGACGAAGACATTTGCGCCATGGGCGTAGGCCCTTTCAAGGTTGAAGTGGATTTGATGCAGCCCTTGGACCTAGACAAGAAACCGGCAGTTCAAAACACGCCCTTGAACCATGTGGGTTTGTGGATTGACAATTTACCAGTGGCTGTTGAGTGGCTGAGCCTGCAAGGCGTTCGATTTGCGCCGGGCGGCATTCGCAAGGGCGCTGCAGGCTTTGACATTTGCTTCATTCACCCCAAGGGCAGCGAAGAACTGCCCATCGGCGGTGAAGGCGTGCTAATTGAACTGGTGCAAGCACCCGAAGAAGTGGTCAAAGCGTTTAGCGCCTTGGCCGCGCAATACGCCTAAAGATACTTAAGACTTCTGCCGTGCTTTGGCTTTGGCCAAGGCCGCTTCAATGATGGCTTGCTTGCTAATTTTTTCCGTGTCTTCTTCGGTTGGTTCTGCTAGAACTCGCAATTGTCTGGCTTCATAGCGCTTGCGAGCTTGTTGTGCCAACTCAGGAGACCAAGCCGACCAACCAGTGCGCTCGTTTGAAATGGGAACCATCTCAATGCAATCGACTGGGCAAACAGGCAAACACAAATCACAACCAGTGCATGCAGCTTCTATGACCGTATGCATCACCTTGTTGCTACCCAAGATGGCATCGGTAGGACAGACCTTGAGGCACAGCGTGCAGCCAATGCACCATGCCTCGTCAATGACGGCCACCGTCATGGGCCCTTCGGTGCCGTTGTCAGGATTGAGGGGTAGCGAGGGGCGTCCAGTGATTTTGGACAAAACGGCAACGCCCTCAAGGCCCCCAGGAGGGCATTGATTGATGGGGGCGTTGTCTTGCGCAATGGCCTGTGCGTAGGCCTTGCAATCGGGAAAGCCGCAGCGGGTGCACTGCGTTTGGGGCAGCGCATCGTTGATGCGTTCAGCCAGTGCGATCACTTTTTACGTGTAGGTGCTTTAGGCGCAGCTTTGACGGCAGTTTTAGCAGTCGTTTTCGGAGCCGCTTTTTTCTTGGTACCCAAATCGTTGTGCGCCAAAATGAATTTAACCACTGCGGGGTAAACCGTTTCGCGCCAACGACGGCCACTGAAAATACCGTAGTGACCTGCACCAACCACTTCTAAATGCTGGCGATTGGCTGGTTTGATGTTGCTGCACAAGCCATGTGCAGCTGCGGTTTGACCCGAACCAGATATGTCGTCCAACTCGCCCTCAACCGTCAACATGGCGGTGGTGCTGATGTCTTGCGGACGCACCAATTCGTTTTTGCCTTGGGCGTTTTTAACGTTCCAAGTGCCATGTACCAAACTGTAGTCTTGGAAAACTGTTTTGATGGTTTCCAAATAGTAATCAGCGTCCATGTCGAGCACAGCGTTGTACTCGTCGTAGAACTTGCGGTGCGCTTCTGTGCTGGCGTCGTCGCCCTTGATCAGGTCTTTGAAGTAATCGTAATGGCTAGACGCATGTCGATCGGGATTCATGGCCACAAAACCGGTGTGCTGCAAGAAGCCAGGATACACGCGGCGTCCAGCACCTGGGAAGTTGCCGGGCACTTTGTAAATCACATTGTTTTCAAACCACTCAAAGCTTTTGTTCATTGCCAAATTGTTGACAGCTGTTGGCGACTTGCGCGCATCAATGGGTCCGCCCATCATGGTCATCGTCAAAGGTGTGGTCTCGCCGCGTGATGCCATGAGTGACACAGCAGCCAACACGGGTACCGTGGGTTGGCAGACGCTGATCACATGGCAATTGCCGTATTTGCCTTGCAAATGCCGAATGAACTCTTGAACATAGTTCACATAGTCGTCGAGGTGAAACTCGCCGTCTGTCAAAGGCACCAGGCGAGCGTTTTTCCAATCGGTGATGTAAACCTTGTGATCTTTCAGCATGGTCTTCACGGTGTCGCGCAGCAGGGTGGCGTAGTGGCCTGACAAAGGCGCCACAATGAGCACAGTGGGCTGACCCTTCAGTCCGGTCAAAGTGGCAGCATCGTCGGTGAAGCGTTTAAATCTGCGCAGCTCGCAGAATGGTTTGTCAATTTCAATGCGCTCATGAATGGCTATATCGACTTTGCCAACTTGCACAGTGTGAATGCCAAACTCTGGCTTGACATAATCTTTGCCCAAGCGGTGCATCAGTTCATAGCCTGCCGACACGCGGTGTGCGAATTGCGATTGGCCAAAGGGATTCAGCGGATTGCTGTACATCTTGGCGGCGGTATGGGCCAAGTCTGCAAAAGGCTCCATGACAGAGCGTTGAGTTTCGTAGATTTGGTAAAGCATGGCTTGAAACCCCTTAATTTATTGCACTGCAGCAATATAGCAGTTGTGGTGACAACAAAGTGGAGTCGCGCACCTAATTTAATTCACATAAGTGACACCAACTCCATATAACGTGTCCTTAAATTTAGACAACTTTGGCAATGGCTTGGCAAACATAATCAATATTTTTGCTGTTCAGGGCGGCCACGCACATGCGGCCCGTGTCGGTGCCGTACACACCAAATTCTGAGCGCAGACGCACCATTTGGTCTTTGTTAAGGCCTGAATAGCTGAACATGCCAATTTGGGTGGTAATAAAGCTCATGTCTTGCTTCACACCAGCTGCTTTGAGGCCATCGACCAGCTTTTGGCGCATGGCCTTGATGCGAACCCGCATTTCGCTCAGCTCTTTTTCCCAAGTGGCGCGCCACTCGGGGTTGGCCAACACAGCAGCCACCACGGCACCGCCGTGAATGGGTGGGGTGGAATAGTTGGAGCGAATCACAATTTTGAGCTGGCTGAGTACGCGTCCGCATTCTTCTTTGTCGATGCAAACCACAGACAAAGCACCCACGCGCTCGCCATACAAGCTGAAGCTCTTGGAGAAAGAAGTGGACACCAAGAAGTTGAGGCCTGCTGCCACAAACTTGCCAATGACGGCGCCGTCTTCTTGAATGCCATGGCCAAAGCCTTGGTAGGCCATGTCTAAAAATGGCGTGAGGCTTTTGGCCTTGACCACTGCAATCACTTGGTCCCATTGGGCGGCAGTAATGTCATAGCCCGTAGGGTTGTGGCAGCAAGCGTGCAAGACCACAATGGTGCCTGCTGCTGCAGCGTTCAAGCTGGCCAACATGCCATCGAAGTTCACGCCGCGTTTTTCGGCATCGTAGTAGGCATAGCTGTCAACTTGAAAGCCGGCGTTGGTAAACAAGGCGCGATGGTTTTCCCAGCTAGGGTCGGAAATCATGACCTTGGCGTTGGGGCTGATTTTTTTCAAGAAGTCGGCACCAATTTTGAGTCCGCCTGTGCCGCCAATGCCTTGCACTGTGGCCACGCGGCCAGACGTGACGGGCTCGCTGTCAGCACCAAACACCAG
Source organism: uncultured Burkholderiales bacterium (assembly GCA_937897495.1). Lineage (GTDB taxonomy): Bacteria > Pseudomonadota > Gammaproteobacteria > Burkholderiales > Burkholderiaceae_C > Limnohabitans_A. The sequence continues at coordinate 2,467 of CALCBL010000664.1, read as the reverse complement.
GCTTTTAACCGCGGCATCGTAAGCCGCAATGCCGTCGATGGGCAAATAGCCACGGGCTGAGGGCTTGTCCATCATGGCTTTTTCGGCAGATTGAACACACTCTAGAAGGGGAAGTTTGCCGTTGTCGTCGAAATAAACGCCGACGCCCAAGTTCACTTTGTTGGGGTTGGTGTCGGCTGCGAATTGTTCGTTCAAACCCAAGATAGGATCGCGGGGGGCCATTTCGACGGCGGTAAACAGAGACATGAAAAAAGTCCTTGTGGGAGGTTGTAAAAGCAGTTTCTGGCTGGCAGAAACCCAAAACCTAGGTTAGGCTTTAGGGTTGCCCCTAATTTTAACGGCTCTTTCCCCCATTTTTGCCCTCAATTGACACATCTCACGAAGTTCCATGGCCGTATTCCCAGTCTCCTCTGAAGCCCCTATCGAGGCGGTTCCATATGTTGCCCCCGAAGGCAAGTTTGTGCACTACGAAGGCTCGCCCTTTGAGTTGTACCAACCTTATCCGCCAGCAGGCGATCAACCCACCGCCATTGTTGAGTTGGTGGAAGGTCTGAACGATGGCGAAGTGTTTCAAACTTTGTTGGGCGTGACGGGCTCGGGCAAGACCTTCACCATGGCCAACGTCATTGCGCAAATGGGCAAACCGGCCATTGTGTTTGCACCCAACAAAACATTGGCCGCGCAGTTGTACTCAGAATTCAGAGAGTTCTTTCCTAAAAATGCGGTGGAGTATTTTGTCAGTTATTACGACTACTACCAGCCTGAGGCCTATGTGCCGCAACGCGACTTGTTCATTGAAAAAGACTCCGCCATCAACGAGCACATTGAGCAAATGCGTTTGTCATGCACCAAGAGTTTGATGGAGCGCCGCGACGTGGTCATTGTGGCCACGGTCTCGGCCATTTACGGCATTGGTGAGCCCGAGAGTTATCACCGCATGATCATGACTTTGCGCACCGGCGACAAAGCAGGTCAGCGCGATGTGATCTCGCAACTCATTCGCATGCAGTACCAACGCAATGACCAAGACTTTAGCCGCGGCAAGTTCCGCGTAAGAGGCGACACCATCGATGTGTTTCCTGCAGAACATTCTGAGCTTGCAGTGCGCATTGAATTGTTTGATGACGAAGTTGAAAGCCTGCAATTGTTCGATCCACTCACAGGTCGCATTCGTCAAAAAATTCCGCGCTTCACGGTCTATCCTTCCAGCCATTACGTCACACCGCGCGACAAAGTTTTGGCGGCCGTTGAAACCATCAAAGTCGAGTTGTCAGAGCGACTTAAAGAGTTGGTCGGCATGGGTAAGTTGGTAGAAGCTCAGCGGCTTGAGCAACGCACTCGATTTGATTTGGAAATGCTCAGTGAAGTAGGGCACTGCAAAGGCATTGAAAACTACACACGTCATTTGTCCGGTGCTGCGCCAGGCGCTGCGCCTAGCACCTTGACCGACTACATGCCCCAAGATTCTTTGATGTTCTTGGACGAAAGCCATCAAATGATTGGCCAACTGAATGCCATGTACAACGGTGACCGTGCGCGCAAAACCACGCTGGTGGAATACGGCTTTCGTTTGCCCAGTGCCTTAGACAACAGACCGCTTAAATTTGAAGAGTTTGAAACCAAAATGCGCCAATGCGTTTTTGTGTCGGCCACCCCCGCCGATTACGAAAAAACGCATGCAGGCAAAGTGGTCGAGCAGGTGGTGAGGCCTACAGGTTTGGTTGACCCTGAAGTGGAAGTGCGCCCCGCCATTCACCAAGTGGACGATGTGCTGCAAGAAATTCGAATTCGTGCAGAAAAACACGAGCGCGTGCTCATCACCACGCTGACCAAACGCATGGCCGAACAACTGACCGACTACCTGTCTGACAACGGTGTGAAAGTTCGCTACTTGCATTCCGACATTGACACAGTAGAGCGCGTTGAAATTTTGCGAGATTTGCGCTTAGGTGCCTTTGATGTGCTGGTGGGCATCAACTTGTTGCGCGAAGGCTTGGACATTCCAGAGGTGTCTCTGGTGGCCATTTTGGACGCCGACAAAGAAGGTTTCTTAAGGTCTGAGCGAAGTCTCATTCAAACCATTGGCCGTGCGGCACGCAACCTGCACGGTCGCGCCATCTTGTATGCCGACCGCATGACCGAGTCCATGAAAAAAGCCATCGGTGAAACTGAACGCCGTCGTACCAAGCAAGTGGCCCATAACCTGGCCATGGGCATTACGCCGCGCAGCATTGTCAAAGAAGTGCGCGACCTCATAGATGGGGTTTACAGCGAGAAGGCTGGTAAGGAAGCCGATCGCTTAGAAAAAGAAGCCGTGCAGCGGGCCAAGGTAGAGGACATGAGCGAGAAAGATGTGTCCAAAGCCATCAAGCAGCTTGAAAAACAGATGATGGAGCACGCCAAAAACCTCGATTTCGAGAAAGCCGCTCAGGTTCGGGATCAGCTTCAAATGCTCAAAGCACAGGCC
>CALCBL010000663.1 GCA_937897495.1 uncultured Burkholderiales bacterium | reverse complement strand
TGCTTGCGTTTTCAAGCTTCAACAAAGCTTGTTTGCGCCAAATGCCCCCTGCATAACCTGTGATTTGGCCCTGACTGCCCATCACGCGGTGGCAAGGAATAAGGATGCTGATGGGGTTGCGGCCGACCGCTGTGCCGACCGCTCTGACCGCCATGGGGCGACCGATGGCTGCTGCGAGCTGGCCATAGCTGCATGTTTGCCCCATGGGAATGCTCATGAGGGCATGCCAAACGGCTTTTTGGAAGTCGGTGCCGGCGCTCAAATCTAGCCTTATGTGATGCAGTGCTTTTCTAGCTGAACTGGCAGGCGGCCATTTTTGGTCAAAGTAATTGCTAAGGCTTTGCTCAGCTTGAAGCAAAGTGGGGTGTTGGTTTGAAAGTGTCCAAGCGCGTGTGTTTGGAAAATGTTTTTGGTTTTCAAACCAAACACCGCTCAGTCCATCCGGATTGGCTGCTAGGGTCAATGATCCCCAGGGACTTTGAATGGTTTTGTGACAGGTTTCAGGGTGAAATTGCATGCGGCAATCGTATCCGATTTGAGCCTGTCGCACCTACAATGGGGGCCAAAGAAGTTCACCCGAGGTCGCGCAGTAAAGCGGTGCGGCACATCTACCAAGGCTAATTATTTATGCAAGTCACGGCATCCATATTCAAGGCTTACGACATTCGCGGTACCTATCTGCTGAACATGGACGAAAACCTGGCTGAAGCCTTAGGCCGAGCCTTTGGCAGTTTGGCAATGAAAGAAGGGCGGCATACCGTGGCGGTTGGGCGCGATGGTCGCCTCAGCGGGCCCGTGTTGTCGGCCGCCTTGATGCGCGGCCTGGTGGCTGTTGGCATTGAAGTCATTGACGTGGGGCTGACCACCACACCCCAACTTTATTTTGCGGCGCACACCGTGTGCGACAGCGGTATTCAAGTGACGGGCAGCCACAACCCCAAAGATGACAACGGTTTCAAAATGGTCTTGGGTGGCCGGGCTGTTTATGGCGATGAAATCAAGGCCTTGCAACACGTCATTGAAAATGAGTCGTGGCAACTCAAAGACGGCGGCTCTTTGCGTGTGGTCAATATTTTGCCGGCCTACATTGAGCGCATTGTGTCGAGTATTCAGTTGACCCGTCCGCTGAAAATTGTGGTCGATTCGGGCAACGGTATTGCTGGCGCCAGTGCCCCCGGTATTTTTCGTGCATTGGGCTGCGAGGTCATTGAATTGTTCAGCGAAGTGGACGGTAATTTTCCCAACCACCATCCCGATCCTAGCAAACCAGAAAATTTGAAAGATCTCATTGCTGCGCTGCAAAGTTCGGGCGCCGAGTTAGGGCTGGCCTTTGATGGCGATGGCGACCGACTGGGCATCGTCACGCAAGATGGTGAAACCATTTACCCAGACAGGCAAATGCAACTGTTTGCCCAAGATGTATTGAGTCGAGTGCCCAATGGCACCATTTTGTTTGATGTGAAGTGCTCGCAACGTTTGGCTCCCGCCATTCGCGCTGCGGGCGGTAAAGCCCTGATGTACAAAACGGGCCACTCTCTGATCAAAGCCAAGATGAAACAGATAGAAGCAGAGGGCGGTGAAGCGCCACTGGGCGGCGAGATGAGTGGCCATATCTTTTTCAAGGAGCGTTGGTATGGTTTTGACGATGGCACCTACGCAGGTTGTCGCTTGCTTGAAATTGTGAGTCGCAGCCCCGATGCAAATGCCGTTCTCAAAGCATTGCCCAGCAGTTTCAGCACGCCTGAATTGAACGTGGCGTGTCAAGAAGGTGAGCCGCACGAACTCACAGCCAAGTTGTTGAACGTTGCCGCTGACTATTTTTCAGCGCCCGCAGAAATTTCAGACATGGATGGTTTGCGAGTCGATTGGCCCGATGGCTTTGGTTTGATTCGCGCTTCCAACACCACGCCTGTGCTGGTCTTGCGTTTTGAAGGGCATACAGAAGCTGCCCTGCATCGCATTGAAAACGACATGCTGACCTTGTTGAGAAGCGTCAAGCCAGATGCCAGCTTGCAAAGCCCGGCGCATTGATGAGCGTGCCTCATTCTTTCGGATTTGCTGAGTGATTTCTAATCTCTCTCTTTGGCTTTACGGTGTTTTCATGCGCTTGGCGCAGCCCCTGCTTCGACGTAAGTTGTACAAGCGAGCCCAAGCAGAGCCGCTTTATGGCCAGTTCATTGAAGAGCGATTTGGTCATTACACGCAAAGCGCTCGTCAAGACTGGATTTGGATTCACGCAGTCTCTTTGGGCGAAGCACGTACTGCCGCTATTTTGCTGGAGGGTTTGCGGCGAGCCATGCCTGGGATGAAATTGTTGCTGACAAATGGCACAGCAACTGGGCGCGAGGAAGGGCGCAAACTTTTGCAAGATGGCGATGTGCAAGTTTGGCAGCCTTGGGATTCGCCTGATGTGCTTGATCGTTTTTTTCTCGCATTCAAGCCCAAAATGGGTTTGTTGCTTGAGACGGAAGTGTGGCCTTTGCTGGTTCAGCGTGCGCAAGTTTATGGCGTTCCCATCATGTTGGTCAACGCACGCATGAGTGAGAAATCGATGCAGCAGGCGCAGCGATGGCCCGCTCTCATGCGGCCTGCCTATGCAGGACTGAGCGCCGTTTGTGCTCAAACGCAAGACGATGCCAGTCGACTGAAGACTTTGGGTGCCAAGGTTCAGGGCATCTTCGGTAATTTGAAGTTTGATGCTAAGCCTGATACGGTCCAACTTGCTTTGGGCCAATCTTGGCGCCATCAACTGACCGCACCCCTTGTCATGTTGGCCAGTTCGCGCGAGGGTGAAGAAAGTTCATGGCTGGAAGCTTGGCAGACATTCATCGCGCAACAGCCTGATGTCCGAGTCAATTGGCTCATCGTGCCAAGGCATCCGCAGCGTGTGAATGAGGTTGAAAGTTTGTTGCAGTCTGGCGGCTTGCGAGTTTCAAGACGTTCAACTTGGGGTCAAGAAGGCCCCAGCTTAGGCTCAGATTCAAGTGCAGAAACCACACACCCAACAACAGTGGTTCTGTTGGGTGACAGTCTTGGTGAAATGGCGCTTTATTACAGCTTGGCCGATGTGGCTTTGCTGGGCGGCAGCTTTGAAAAACTGGGCGGTCAAAATTTAATTGAAGCGGCGGCCTGTGCTTGCCCCATTGTGATGGGGCCACATACCTTTAATTTTTCAGAGGCTTCTGAAGCGGCACAAACCTCGGGTGCGGCGCAGCGTGCGCCCAACATGGCAGAAGCTGTGCGTTTGGCTGTAGAGACAGTGCTGAACAAGCAAGTGCAACAAAAGCGCGCGCATCAAGCAGCGCAATTTGCACAGCAGCACGGCGGTGCTACTGAACGCACTGTGCTGGCAGTGCAAGAGTTGCTGAATTCAATCAGAGATTGAATTCAATCATTTCTCAAGGATTTAAAAGTGCGTTGATCGAAGCCAGATCGGTTTCGGTCAGCGTTCCGGCCGCTTGTCGGAGTTTAAGTTGACCCAGCAAAACATCGTAACGCGCTTTGGCCAAATCACGTTTGGTCTGGAACAGTTGGCTCTGACTGTTAAGCACATCGATGTTGATGCGCACACCCACTTGATAGCCCAACTTGTTGGCGTCTAAAGCGCTTTGGCTGGAGGCCTCGGCGGCTTGCAGTGCATTGACTTGACCAATGCCAGATTGCAAGCCGAAGAAGGCGGTGCGTGTTGCTTGCGCAACGTTGCGTTCAGCGGCATCGAGGTCTGAGCGGGCTTTGTCTTCCAGTGCAACGGTTTCCTTGATGCGGTTTTGAGTGGCATAGCCAGAGAACAAGGGCATGTTAAAGGCCAAGCTGATGCTATTTGAGTTGGTGTCCACTTGGGATGAATTGATACCCTTGCCGTTTTTATAACGTGTGGGTGTGTAGCCGGCAACCAAGTCGAGCGTGGGTTTGTTGCCTGCTTCTGCTTTCATTGTTTCGAGTTTGGCAATGTCTAAGCTTGCGCGGCCTTGAAGAACAGCAGGGTTAAATTCTGAAGACTGCTTCACCCATTGGTCAATTGACGATGATTCTGGCGCAGAAAGCTTGGCCATGCGCGACAAAGATTTGGGCTCAATGTTGTTCAGTCCGACCAACTGATTCAAAGCCAAGCGTTTGATGCGCAAATCGTTGTCAGCTGCAATCTCTTGTGCCAGAACCAAGTCATAGCGAGCCTGCGCTTCGCGGCTGTCTGTGATGGTTGAGGTGCCGACTTCAAAGTTGCGTTTGGCGGCAGCCAATTGTTCGGCAACGGCCAATTTTTGGGCTTTCACAAAGTCCAAACTTTCACGGGAAATGAGCACATCAAAGTAGGCTTGGCTCAAGCGAACCATGAGGTCTTGCTCTGCAGCCTTGAGCTGAATGCTTGCTAACGCCAATTGGCGCATGCCCTGTTCGTAGGTTGCAGCGTTGGCAGGACGATACAGAGGATGAGATGCATTGATGGTGGCGGCCATGCTTTGTGATTTGACGGTTTGCGAAGCGGCGACCAAGTCGACCTCTGTCCTGTTGACGTTGGCAGACAGGCCAACGGTGGGGAGTAAAACAGCTTTGGCTTGTTCACCCTTTGACAAGTTGGCGGTGTATTGGTATTGAGCCGCCTTGTAGGTGGCATCGAAGCCGCGTGCTGTTTCGAACAAGGACATCAAGTTCTGTGCTTGCGCTGAGCCAGCGAATGCGGCCGAAATGGCCAAAGTGATTGGGAGAAAGCGCAAATTCATAAAAATCTTTCGAGGTATAAACCAATAAGAAAAGGAGTCAATTCAATAAACAGGAATGCTGGCATCGACTTGGCTGGACCAAGCGTTGATGCCGCCACTGATGTTGGTGATATTTTCAAAGCCATGGTGTTCTAAAAATGCTGCAACCTGCATGCTTCTGCCGCCATGGTGGCAAAGGCATGCAATGGGTCTTTGCTTATCGAGGTCTTGTAGGCGGTCTGGAACCGTCTGCATGGGCATGATTTGAACTTCGCAGCCAGCGGGTGCAATGCTTGCCAGTTGGCATTCCCATGTTTCGCGCACATCCAAAATCAAGGGCAGGCCTTGAGCAGTGGCCTGAGATATCCATTCGCTAAATTGGGCGGGGCTAACTTGTTGCATAAAAGAGGCTGTGTTGTCTGTGGTTGAGCTTGATTAAAAGGCAAAACGGTTGTGTTCAGGAAAGCCTTTGAGTCGAGGGGCGATGGTGTCCCATGGCTCTGAAGTTTGCCATTGCTGTTCGGCTGTGCGAGTGATGACGCTGGCGCGCATCATGGGATCTTCGCCAACCACCGCCAGCAAACGACCGCCAATGCTCAGTTGATTGAGCAACACTTGGGGAACCTCTGCCACCGATCCGCTGAGCATGATGACATCGAAGGGGCCATCGGCTAAGGCGCCTTGGCTGCCATCAGCCTGGCGAACTTCTGCATTCTGAATGCCAGCAGTTTGCAGGTTGGCGCGGGCTTGTTGGGCCAATGCAGGGTCTAATTCAAAACTTAAGACGCTGGCTGCTTGATGCGCCAACAATGCCGCCATGTAGCCAGAGCCTGTGCCAATTTCCAGCACTTTATCGGTATGTTTGACGGCGGCATTTTGTAAAAAACGCGCTTCTACGCGTGGGGCCAACATGACTTGGTCAGAATCAGCGTCTTTGCCTAAGGGAATCTCCATGTCGACAAAAGCCAAAGCTTTGTGCGCCATGGGCGCAAAGTTCTCGCGCTTCACCTCTAAAAGCAATGCAAGCACTTGCCCATCCAAGACTTCCCAAGGACGAATTTGTTGTTCAATCATGTTGAAACGGGCGATGTCATTGTTCACGGCTACTCCAGGGGGTATCTAATTCTAGCTCATCACATTTTAGCTTCTACGGGCGCCTCGGAATTTGATTTTTCCTTGCCAGACCAAAGCCTTTTCAAAAACTCACTCAAATCGTCCATGTAGCAATAAACCACTGGCACGACCACGAGGGTGAGCAAAGATGAGGTAATAACCCCTCCGATGACGGCTTGACCCATGGGTGATCGTTGCTCTGAGCCCTCTGTGATGGCAAATGCCAGCGGGATCATGCCAAAAATCATGGCCAAAGTGGTCATCAAAATGGGGCGGAGTCGGACTTTGGCGGCCATGAGCAGCGCGTCGTGCCGAGTTAAGCCAGGGGCGGGCTGCCCTGTGTCTGAAACGCTGCCTTCACGGGCTCTGATGGCGAAGTCGACTAGCAAAATGGCATTTTTGGTGACCAAGCCCATCAGCATGACGACACCAATGACCGAGAACATGGAGAGCGCAGATTTAAAGGCCATGAGCGCCAAGACGACGCCGATCAGGGTGAGTGGCAGGGCAGTCATGAGGGCAAGAGGTTGCAAAAAACTCTTGAACTGGCTGGCCAAAATCATGTAGATGAAAATCACGGCCATGATGAGGGCTGTGATGGCATATTGAAATGACTCATTCATGCTCTTGGTGGTGCCGCCAAATTGATAGCGGTAGCCAGGCGGCCAAGCCACTGCATCTAAAACTTTCCGAATGTCGTTCGAAATTTCGCCCGCTGATCTTCTTGACGCATTGGCATTGATCGACACTTCTCTCATCAAATCGCGGCGGTTGATTTGGTTGGAGCCCGTGGTTTCTTGCACTTGTGCAATTTGTCCTAGGCGAACGGTTCGCGAAGTGCCGTCGGGGGCTGGCAGGCTAAACGGCAGACGCTCTAAGTCTTGTGGGCTATTTCGGAACTCTGGTGCAAGGCGCACATTGACATCGTAAGTCTGATCATCAGGTGCGCGCCAATTGCCCACAGTTTGCCCGGCCACCAAGGTGCGCAGAGCACCTGCAATAGGCGCAGCACTTAAGCCGATGTCGGAGGCTGATTCGCGCAACACGTTGATCGAAATTGAAGGCTTGTTGGGTTTGACACTGGAATCCAAATCGACCAAGCCAGGGATGTTGCGAATCTTTTCCATGATCTGCAAGGTCAGTCGTTCTAGCTCACGCTGATCAGCACCTTGAAGTGAAAATTCAATTTGCTTGCTGCCGGCCACAGAATCTAGGGTGCCGACATGGGTGACCGTAATGCCGGCAACTTTGCTAAGTCGTTCTCGCAGCAGAGCCCCTAGGTCCTCCACGCTGCGCTGGCGCAATTTCCGATCAACCAAACGAATGTAAATACTGGCGCTGTTTTTGCCTTGTGCATTGGGCGTGTTCATGCCCGTGAGGGTGTATTCAACCTCTGGAAATTCACGCACAATTTTTTCAACTTGTTTGGCTTTGAGGGCCGTGCTTTCAAGCGAAGTGCCTACTGGCGTTTGAAAGGCCAGTGTGGCTTCTGAGTAATCGCCCTTAGGCACAAATTCAGTGCCCAAAAGCGGCACCATGAAAACACTCGCAATGAAGATCAGCAATGCAGTTAACAGGGTGGTGAGCTTGTGGTTCAAGGCCCAAGCCAACATGCCTTGGTACTTGTCAGCCATGCGATCGGTTTGAACTTCAAACCAATGCGTGACACGGCCCACCGTTTTGTCATAAAAGCTGGCCGGCTTTTGAGTTTGGCCTTGCGGATGAATGCTAGGGTCATGCCACACACTCGACAGCATGGGATCCAATGTGAAACTGACAAACATGGAGATGAGTACGGCTGCCACAATGGTGATGCCAAACTCGTGGAAGAACTTGCCAATGATGCCCTCCATAAAACCAATGGGCAGGAAGACAGCCACGATGGACAAGGTGGTTGCCAGAACAGCAAGGCCAATTTCTTGCGTTCCGATCATGGCTGCGTCATAGGCATTTTTCCCCATTTGCACATGTCGCACGATGTTCTCGCGAACCACAATGGCGTCGTCAATCAGCAAGCCCACACACAAGGACAAGGCCATGAGCGTGATCATGTTGATGGTAAAACCAAACATGCTCATGAACCAAAATGTGCCGATCAATGAGATAGGCAGCGTTAAGCCCGTGATGACCGTTGAGCGCCATGAGTTCAAGAATAAAAACACAATGAGAATGGTCAGCAGTGCGCCCTCAATGAGGGTTCGGCGAACATTGTCAACAGCGACCCGAATTTGACGCGAGCCATCCGACACAGGTTCAAGACGAATGCCAGCAGGAATTTGTTTGCGCAGCTCTTTCAGGGTGGTCATCAGCCCGTCAACCACTTCGATGGTGTTGGCGTCTTGAGCCTTTTGAACCGTGAGCACCAAGGTTCTTTCGCCGTTGTAAAGTGCCATGTTTGTAATTTCTTGCGCACCGTCATTCACAGTGGCGACTTGTGACAATCGGATGGGCGTAGTGCCTTTGCGAGCCACAATGATGTTGGCAAAATCTTCGGGTCGTTTGACGCGAGATTGAACCTGAATCACACGCTCTTGCGTAAAGGATCGCAAGGCCCCGACAGGTAAATCTTGATTTTCATTTCGAACCGCGGCGGCAATTTGATCTGCCGAGACGCCCAAGGCCTCCATGGCATCTGGCCGCAGGTAAATGTTAATTTCTCTTCGGCTACCGCCCAATACATTGACAGCACCCACGCCGCGAACGTTTTCTAAACGTTTCTTAATGGTTTGTTCAGCGTAGTTGGTGAGTTCAACCAAGCTGGTCAGTTTGCTGTCATTTTGGGTTTCAGGGAAAACCGCTAAAGACCATATGGCTTTGCTGGTAGGGTCGAAGCGAATGATGCGCGGCTCTTTGACTTCATCGCGTAAAGTTGCGCGCATGCTTGCTACTTTTTCGCGCACGTCATCGGCTGCTTTTCGGCCATCCATGTTCAGCTGAAACTCGATGACCACCACAGATTGGTTTTCATAACTGCGCGAGGTCAGGGCACTGATACCGGCAATTGAATTCACACCTTCTTCAATTTTTTTAGAAACTTCACTCTCAACAATTTCAGGTGATGCACCTGGGTACTCGGTCAGAACCACGACCACAGGAAAATCAATGTTCGGGAATTGATCGACTTTCAAGCGCTGAAAGGAAAATAAACCCATGACCACGAACACGAGCATGATCATGGTCGCAAAGACCGGATTCTGGATGCTGACTTTGGTAAACCACATAGGCTGTGCTTATGGCTTGGCGCCGGTTGTGGTCTTCGGGGTTTTAGGGGCGCGGGTTACCAAGGTGCCGTCTCTGACCGCGCCTGCGCTGGGTGCCAGCAACAGAGCGCCTTCTTCGATTTCTTTCAAGGCCATCACAGCTTGGCCATTGGCCTCACCTTTTGCACCAAGCTCTACTTGGATGTGCATCACTTTGTCATCGCGAATGGCTTGCACGTAGGGCATGGGTTTGTCCGATCGCACACTTTCTAGCGGGACGACAATGGCTTGAACTTTTTGTGTTCCTAAACTTCCTTGAACAAATACGCCTTGTCGCAACATGGGGTGGGACTGCAATCCTAAATAAATCAAAACACTGCGACTGCCTGTTTGTGTGCTTGGGTTGATTCTCAAAACTTTGGCTGAGACTTCTTCGTGGGTACCCTCAACATTCAGTTTGGCAATCTGTCCAAGTTTCACGTTCATGGCTTGTGCAGAAGTCAGGGTTGCTTCAAGTTCAAGTTGCGACAGGTCAACGATTTCAATGATGCGGGCTTCGGGTGCCACGCGTTCGCCAGGTTGCGCAAAGCGTTGGCTGACAAAGCCATTCAGGGGTGCTTTTAAAACGCTGTCGTCCAATGCCTTGGTCGCCACATCCAAAGTTGATAGGGCCGCTTGATAGCTTGCCTTGGCACCGTTGAGGTTGGAGATAGAAGTATCGAGCGCGGTTTTAGAAATAAAGCCTTGATTGACCAAGGCGTTGTTGTTGTCAAATTGTCTTTGAGCCACTTCAACTTGTGCGCGTGCAGCTTCTGCTTGCTGTTTATTTTGACTTTGTCGAGCTAGGTATTCGGTGTTGTCAACCCGGGCAACAATTTGTCCCATTTTCACAGCATCACCTTCGCGAACTTCCAGCAACACGAGTTCACCGGCTACGCGGGCTTTGACCATGGCGCTGCGAACGGCCTTGAGCGTGCCAGAAACGGGCAAGCCTTGGGTCATGGTCATTTTTTGAGCAATGGCAATGTCGCCATCTGACAACTCAATGCTCACAGGGCCATTGGTTTTGAGGGAGCTGCTTTGTGTTGCTCGCTTACCAATCCAGCCCTTCTGGAAGCCTAAAGTAAGGAGGCCTGCTAGCACAACAAAGGCGATACCAAAGACAAGTTTTTTTGAGATCAACATAATTAGTTTGAATTGGAAAGTCCACGCACAAGCAGGTCAGCATGCTGCGCTATGAAATTTTCAGGGTTGGTTTCTTGGGAACCAGAAATGCAAACGGCATTGGCGTGTTTGGACATGATGAGAAACAACATGGGTGCGATCACCACCATGGTGGTGTGTTCTGTGTTGAAGTTGCGAAACTCGCCCGATGCTCGTCCTCGCTCAAGTATGTCCTTGAGCATTCGCGTAGCGGGGTCAATGACTTCTTCCTGGTAGAAAGCAGCTAAATCTGGAAAATGATTGCCTTCACTGATGATCAATTTGGTGATGCCAGAGGCCTTGGTAGAGCCATATCTGCGCCACCACTCAAGCATCAGTGTTTTCAAAAGTTCGGCGCTACTTCCTTTGAAGTTGGCCACTTCCAAGGCGCCCTCTGTGACTGTTTTCACCACATTTTCCCGAACCACCGCTTTGAACAATTCTTCTTTGCTGGGAAAGTACAAAAACAGGGTTCCCTTGGAGACGCCAGCTTTGGCTGCAACTTCCTCTGATTTGGTTGCAGCGAAGCCTTTTTCAACAAATAAATCGAGCGCTGCTTCCAGCAACTCGCCTGGGCGCTGCTGTTTGCGACGTTCTCTTCTGGGGGTAAGGAGGGATTCAGACACGTTTAATGACTCGTTGGTTAGTAATGTAAGTCGCAGGGATGGGGGAGTCAAGGTGCCAAGTAGATTTCAGTTAAAAAAAAGACCGCTAGAGCGGTCTTTTGAATTGTGCTTGAGATGTATCAAAGTTCAATAAAAAGCCTGCAAGCCAGTCTGGGCGCGACCGAGAATCAGCGCATGCACATCGTGCGTGCCTTCGTAGGTGTTCACAGTTTCCAAATTGATCATGTGGCGAATGACATGGTATTCGTCGTGAATGCCATTGCCGCCGTGCATATCGCGCGACATGCGGGCGACATCCAAGGCCTTGCCGCAACTGTTGCGCTTGATCAGGCTGATCATCTCTGGCACAGCTTGACCTTCGTCCATGAGGCGCCCTACGCGCAAACAGCCTTGCAAACCCAAAGCGATTTCGGTTTGCATGTCGGCCAATTTTTTCTGAATCAATTGGTTTTGCGCCAAGGGGCGGCCAAATTGAACCCGATCAAGCGTGTATTGGCGAGCGCGATGCCAGCAGTCTTCGGCGGCTCCCAAAGCACCCCAAGCAATGCCGTAACGGGCTTTGTTCAAGCAACCAAAGGGGCCTTTCAAACCAGACACATTGGGCAACATGTTTTCTGCGGGCACAAACACATCGTCCATGACGATTTCGCCAGTGATGCTGGCGCGCAAGCTCATCTTGCCTTCAATCTTGGGCGCTGTGAGGCCCTTCATGCCTTTTTCTAAGATGAAGCCGCGAATGGCAGACTGGCCATCGCCTTCACTTTCAAGTTTGGCCCAGACCACAAACACATCGGCAATGGGGGCGTTGGTAATCCACATTTTGGCGCCCTTCATGATGAAGCCACCATCCACGGGTTTGGCGCGTGTGATCATGCTTGCAGGGTCAGAGCCATGGTTGGGTTCTGTGAGTCCGAAACAACCGACCCATTCGCCTGTGGCCAATTTAGGCAAGTATTTTTGACGTTGTGCCTCAGAGCCGTATTCATAGATGGGGAACATGACCAAGGAACTTTGAACGCTCATGGCACTCCGGTAGCCGCTGTCAACGCGTTCTACTTCGCGGGCCACCAAACCGTAGCTGACGTAGTTCAAACCAGCACAGCCGTAGCCATCGATGGTGGAGCCTAAGAAGCCCATGCTGCCGAATTCGTTCATGATTTCACGGTCGAACTTTTCGTGGCGAGCCGCCATCAAAACACGTGTTTGCAATTTTT
>CALCBL010000662.1 GCA_937897495.1 uncultured Burkholderiales bacterium | reverse complement strand
GGAGTAGACAACTATTTTGAGGCTCATAAGCGTGACAGGATAGTTTGAAGAACGGGGTGATGGTTAAATCTTGATTTAAATCATATGATAACCATTTGGTGAGTTAGATCATGGCATTGACATGATTGAAAAACACAATGGTTTACCTTAATTCCTTGCTTTTGAATTTGAGTTGAAAATACAAGTTCCCTGTGACCATCTACCTGCAAAGGAATGAAATGATCGAAGAGAACATTGATATTCAAACTGCCAACGGTTCTATGAACACCTTTGTCGTCTTTCCCGAGGAGGACGGCCCTCACCCTGTCGTTTTCTTTTTGATGGATGCACCTGGCAAGCGAGAAGAACTGCATGACATGGCGCGCAGATTGGCCAGCGTGGGTTATTTTGTCGTATTACCCAACCTCTACTATCGACGCAGTCGAGACTTTTATCTCAAAGAGCGCACACCCGAAGCCATGGAAGTGATGTTCGGACACATGGCCACTTTGAACGCTCAAACCAGTCAAACAGACACACAAGCCATGCTGAAGTTTGTAGACACTCATGCCATGGCAGATCAAACACGCATTGGTGCTGTGGGTTACTGCATGAGCGGCCCCATTGTGATGTGGATTGCCGCCCAATTCCCCGATCGATTCCAAAGCATTGCATCCATTCACGGCGCCAACATGGCCACAAACGAGCCAGATTCGCCGCACCTCATGGCACCGCAAATTAAATGCGAAAGCTATTTTGCGTGCGCAGAAATTGACAAGTGGGCACCCCCTGAAGACATCCAAAAATTGGAAGCTTCACTGATCATAGCGAAGTCAAATTACCGAATTGAGTGGTATCCCAAAGTTGAACATGGCTTTGTGTTTCCTCTTCGGGCTGGCATGTACAACGCCAAAGCCGCAGAGCGGCATTGGGAGCGATTGTTTAGCTTGTTTGAACGAACCTTGAAATCATAGTAGGAGCTCACGTCATGGCACAAACTCTTTTAAGTCAAGTGATGCTGAAGTCGCTCATTGCTGGCGGCTTGGCATTGACCAGCTTGTTTGCAAGCGCGCAAACAGCGCCCTACCCATCCAAACCAGTACGCATCGTAGTGCCCTTCCCTGCAGGCGGTTCTGCAGACTCCATGACGCGAGTGGTTGGTCAATTTTTAGCCAAACGCTGGGGGCAGTCAGTGCTTGTAGACAACCGGCCTGGCGGTGGCACTGTGATTGCCGGCGCATTGGTAGCCAAAGCCCCTGCCGATTGTTACACCCTGATCATCATTGCCAACAGCCTCACCATCAACG
>CALCBL010000661.1 GCA_937897495.1 uncultured Burkholderiales bacterium | reverse complement strand
CGCGTGACGATGTTGGGTGACGCAGCACACGGCATGTTGCAGTACATGGCTCAAGGCGCTTGCATGGCCATTGAAGACGCTGTCACTTTGGGCCAAGCCATGAAGCATTGCCAAGGTGATGTGGTTAAAACTTTTCAGTTGTATGAGAAAAGCCGAATTCCGCGCACGGCAAGGGTGGTGCTGTCTGCCCGTGAAATGGGCCGCCTCTATCACGCCAAAGGCGTTGAACGCTTGGTACGCAACCAACTGTGGGAGGGCCGCACGCCCGAGCGCTTCTACGATGCCCTTGAGTGGCTTTATGGCTGGCGTGCCGAAAACTCATTGACCCATTAAAGACCTTCGTTTCGTGTCAGTGCCTAGTTGGTCTCATCAACAATAGAGCCTCCTACAATAGGCCATCGTGCGAATCTAGGGAGTCCGAGTGTCCGATCAATTGGCGGTGATACCGCAATACCTGATGCCCAAGCTGGCCATGACCCGCTTAGCAGGCCTTGTGGCCAGTGCTGAGTGGGGCGCATTCACCACCTGGGTCATCAAGCGTTTTGTGAAACGCTACAACGTCAACATGTCTGAGGCGGCCCACGCCGACCCAGCGCATTACAAAAGCTTCAATGAATTTTTTACACGCCCTTTAAAAGACGGCGCACGCCCCTTGGCTAGCAGCGAATGGGTTTGCCCAGTGGATGGCGCCATCAGCCAGTGCGGCACCATTGAACACGATCAGATTTTTCAAGCCAAAGGCCATCACTACAGCACCCGTGCATTGGTCGGCGGCGATGCGACGCTGGCTGCACAATTTCAAAATGGTCAATTTGCAACGCTGTATTTAAGCCCGCGCGATTACCACCGCATTCACATGCCCATTGCGGGTAAGTTGTTGCGCATGATTCATGTGCCGGGCGATTTGTTTTCTGTGAACCCCACCACGGCACGTGGTGTACCAGGCTTGTTTGCGCGCAACGAACGCGTGGTGTGCGAATTTGAAACCGAAAAAGGCCCCATGGTTTTGGTTCTGGTTGGCGCCACCATTGTGGGCAGCATGGCCACGGTGTGGCATGGTCAGGTGAATCCGCCTCGCCCGGGTACCGTGCGTGAATGGCAATATGACTCACAAGATGTGCGCTTGCAAAAAGGCGAAGAGATGGGCCGGTTTTTATTGGGCTCGACCGTGGTGATGCTGTTTCCAGAAAACAGCATTCAGTTCCCTGCCGATTGGATTAGCACTCGCCCACTTCAAATGGGCGAGGCAATGAGCAACACCTGATCTAACGCGGACCTAAAAGCTTGCAGCGCAGCTAGGTATTTGAAGGCTTACGCCTTCAAATTTCAATCTTCGAGCCTAACTCCACCACCGAGTTGTTGGGCAGTTTTAAGAATTCAGCAGCGGCACTGGCGTTCAAGTGCATCTGAGCAAACAACTTCTCACGCCAAGTGGCCATGCCACCACCAATGGTGGGAATCACAATGTCACGGGACAAGAAATAACTGGTGCTCATAGGATCAAGGTCAGCACCATGAACTTTTAACTGCTCCAAGGCCTTTGGCAAATCGGGATCATTTTTAAAGCCATAGTGGACGATCACTTGCCAGCAGTCGTGGTGCAAAGGCTCAATTTCTATTCGCTTGTTCAAACTGATCCAGGGTACTTCGTGGTTTTGAACCGTGACAAACAAGTTTTGTCGGTGCAACACTTTGTTGTGCTTGAGGTTGTGCAGCAAGGCGTTGGGCACGCTCCCAATTTCGGCAGTCAAAAATACAGCCGTGCCCTCCACGCGAGCTGGTGGCGCCACAAAAATTGCTTCTAAGAAATCGACCAAGCTGAACCCGTCAGCCTTCCTCGATTCATTCAACAAACGACGGCCATCACTCCAGGTGACCATCAACAAGAAAATACCGGCAGCAATGACCAATGGGAACCAGCCACCTTCAAAAAGCTTCATGAGGTTAGAAGCCCAGAATGCAAAGTCCACCACAAAGAAAAATCCGGTTGCGCCAATGCAAAGTGACAGCGGCAATTTCCAGCTGTAGCGAATCACAAAGAAGGTCAGAATGGTGGTGATCAACATGTCGGTACACACCGCAATGCCATAAGCTGCAGCCAAATTGCTCGAAGATTTGAACAAAGCCACGGCCAGCACAATCAGAACAAACAAACCCCAATTCACCAAGGGGATGTAGATTTGACCCAGTTCCTTCACGCTGGTGTGAAGCTCTTGCAAACGGGGTAAATAACCCAACTGAATCACTTGCTTGGTGACACTGAACGCGCCCGTGATCAATGCTTGTGAAGCAATGACCGTGGCCATGGTGGCAAGGCACACCAATGGAATCAAGGCCCAATCAGGGGCCATCATGTAAAAAGGATTTTTGACGGCCTCGGGGTTGGACAACAACAATGCGCCCTGACCAAAATAATTCAAAGTCAATGCGGGCATGACGGTGGTGAACCAAGCCAGTCGAATGGGCTTCTTGCCGAAGTGACCCATGTCCGCATAGAGTGCCTCGCCGCCGGTCACACACAAGACCACGGCACCCAAAATGACGAAGGTGGTGCCAGGGTTCTCCCACATGAACATCAGCGCATAGTGCGGGCTGATGGCCCACAAAATTTCTGGATGAGCCGAGATGTGATAAACGCCCAAAATGGCAATGACAGCAAACCAAACCAGCGTAATGGGGCCGAAAAATTTGCCAATGCCTGCTGTGCCTCGCTTTTGCACCGCAAACAAGGCAAACAAAATCAACAAGGTGAGTGGTATCACCGCCTTTTTAAAGTTGGGAGAAATGATCTCCAAACCCTCGACCGCGGAAAGCACCGAAATGGCCGGCGTGATCACACCATCGCCATAAAACAAACAGGTGCCGAAAATGCCCACCATCAGCAAAACTTTGCGCAAGCGAGGTTTGTCTTTGACGGACTGAGACGCCAGTGCCAACATGGCGACCAAACCGCCCTCGCCGTGGTTGTCGGCCCGAAGTACAAGGCTGACATACTTCAGCGAAATGATGGTGGTGAGTGTCCAAAAGAAGATGGACAAAATGCCGTAAATGTTTTGAGTTGTGAACTCTACAT
>CALCBL010000660.1 GCA_937897495.1 uncultured Burkholderiales bacterium | reverse complement strand
GCGTCGAGCTGGGTTCGCTTCACAAAATCTGCAGCTTGTTCAGGGTCGGTTAAAAGCTGTTCGCGGGTCATCACGGCATCGGTGCCGTGGCCGTCTTCTTTGTCGCCTTGCATGGTTTCCAAAGAGCCTAAGCAACCCAATTCGCCTTCGACGGTGATGCCCAATTTGTGCGCCATGCTGACCACTTTTTGGGTGACTTCTAGGTTGTATTCGTAGCTGGCAATGGTTTTGCCGTCAGCTTCCAAACTGCCATCCATCATGACGGAGCTGAAACCCAAATTGATAGCGCCTTGGCACACATCGGGGCTTTGACCATGATCTTGGTGCATCACCACGGGAATTTCGGGGTAGGACTCAACCGCTGCTTGAATCAGCAATTTCAAAAAGCCTTCACCTGCGTATTTCCGAGCACCCGCTGAGGCTTGCATGATCACCGGCGCACCAGTTTCTTTGGCCGCCTCCATGATGGCTTGAACTTGTTCCAAGTTGTTGACATTGAAAGCTGGAATGCCGTAGCCATTGGCTGCAGCATGGTCCAGAAGCTCGCGCATCGATACGAGTGCCATGTTGAAAAGTCCCTGAGAGTTAAAGATTCATGGTCAAGCGGCTTTGCTGCATCTATGGGGCAAATGAAGACAAATGCTGCTCTAGATGTAACCGACTTGTAACTGTCCTGATTTTAACAAGCGCCTTTTGGTTTTGGTCAGCTTTGGGCCAGTCAGACTATGATTTCACCCATGTTGAGTCCGCTAAATTCATTTTCTGCAGAAGAGCGCCCCTGTATTTGGCGGCCTTACGCCATTGTCAGCCTGATTTTGCTGATCACTTTCTTGGCTTGGGACAGCACCGCTTGGGACATGTACCTTGCCACGATGTGGGGTGACCCCAGCGGCTTTGCCCTGCGTGACCACTGGTGGATGGCCAAAATCATGCATGCGGGCGCTCGCAATTTGGGCTGGGTTTTTTTAGTGGCCATGCTGATTGGCATCTGGCGACCCTGGGGTGCCCTCAGAGCCTTGGCCACAGCTGATCGTGTCAGTTTGTTTTTAACCGTGCTCAGCGCATTGCTGTCTGTGACATTGATCAAAGGCTTCAGTCAAACAAGCTGCCCATGGGACCTTCAGGCGTTTGGCGGGGTGGCGCCTTACGTGTCGCACTGGAACCTGTGGGCTAGCGATGGCGGCGGCGGTCACTGCTTTCCGGCAGGTCACGCATCCACCGGCTTCGCCTTCATGGCAGCCTACTTTGGTCTTCGGCAAAACAATGCACCGGGTGCTGTGAAGTGGCTGCTTGTAGCCATGTGCATCGGATTTATTTTGGGAATTTCACAACAAATGCGCGGTGCGCACTTCATGAGCCACACTCTTTGGACAGCTTGGTTGTGCTGGACTGTGGGCTGGTTAAGTCATGTACTTTTTAACGCCATTGGGCGTAAAAATAAAAGTTAGTACTTACTCGGCTCTGGAGATTTTGAGCATGTTGGTGCCGCCGGGTGCACCCATTGGCTCGCCACAGGTGATGGCATAGATGTCGCCCGAGGACACAATGCCGCGCGTCTTCAAATGCTTTTCTGCTTGCGCCAAAGCTGTATCGCGGTCTGCACTGGTGTCCATTAACAAGGGGCGCACATTGCGATAGAGGGCCATTTTGCGTTGCGCGCTGAGTTTGGTGGTCAGTGCATAAATGGGAATTTTGACGCGATGGCGGCTCATCCACAAAGCCGTTGAACCGGATTCGGTGAGGGCCACAATGCCCTTGGCATTGAGGTGGTGCGCCGTGAACAAGGCGCCCATGGCAATCGATTGGTCAATGCGACTGAAGGTTTGGCCACTGAAATCGGCATCCAATTCGTACTCTTCGGCAGCTTCAGCAGCCAAACAAATTTTGGCCATTTCGACAACTGTTTCAAGGGGGTACTTGCCGGCAGCAGTTTCTGCGCTCAACATGACGGCATCGGTGCCATCCAACACCGCGTTGGCCACGTCACTCACTTCCGCGCGGGTAGGCACTGGGTTGGTGATCATGCTTTCCATCATTTGCGTGGCCGTGATAACCACTTTGTCGTGGGCACGAGCCAGTTTGATCATGCGCTTTTGCAGAGCGGGAACCACGGCATTGCCAACTTCTACGGCCAAGTCGCCGCGGGCCACCATGATGCCGTCGCTGGCCAACAAAATTTCTTCCAAGCGGGGGATGGCTTCTGCACGTTCAATTTTGGCAATCAAGCCTGGCTTGTGGTTGTATTGGGCAGCCGCCACGTTGGCCAACTGACGGGCCATTTCCATGTCTGTGGCATTTTTGGGAAAACTCACG
>CALCBL010000659.1 GCA_937897495.1 uncultured Burkholderiales bacterium | reverse complement strand
AAGTGGCTGATCCTGCTGTCAAAAAATCCTAGTCAGGTATTTGTCACGACAAATCAAGCAGCAGCTATGCGGTCACTAAAAAATTTGAAGCCTTTGCCAACATGGAGGCTTGCCTTAAAAGCGGTGGCCGTGCCCCCGCCAATGCTGCCGCGCCAGAGCCTGTGATGGTCAAGAAATCAGACAGTGGCATTTGCCATGATAAAAACAGCACCAGCTTTGAGAAAACACAAAAATTCACAGCCTTTAAAACGCTGGATGAATGCGTGAAAAGCGGCGGTGCTCTTCCAAAGAAATAAGCGATCAGACGCCCTCAGCGACTTAAGCTGAGGACTGTTAGGTTGATGCGCCTTGCCTTTCTTTGTTCAGCACAACACTTGATGCACATCAACCCACAATACCCCGTTTTCGCATTTCACTGATTTGATCTGCAGTGATTCCAAGGTCTAACAGCACTGCGTCTGTATCCTGCCCCAAACTTGGGGCATTGCGTCGATGCTGCCCAGGCGTTCTGGACAACTTTGGAACCATGCCGGGTACTTTTAAAACACTACCATCGCTCATGCTTACATCGGCCAACATGCCGCGTGCCAAGTAGTGTGGGTCTGCCGCAATATCTTCAACAGTGTAAATACGACCTGCAGGAACTGCGGCTTGGTCAAGCACAGCAAGCACCTCAGTCACATCGTGTTTGGAAGTCCATGCACCAATGGCTGCGTCAATTTCTTCAACCCTCTTAACGCGACCTGCATTGTCTGCCAAGGCTGGATCGGCTGCTAGATCATCGCGCCCAATGGCCGCCATCAATCGCTTGAATATGCTGTCGCCGTTTCCTGCAATCAAGGCGCATTTGCCATCTTTGCAAAGGTAGGCATTGCTGGGGGCAATGCCAGGCAGCGCACTGCCTGCAGGCCCGCGCACTGCGCCAAACGCACTGTATTCAGGCAGCAAACTTTCCATGCAATTGAAAACGGCTTCATAAAGTGCCACATCAATGACTTGACCCAGCCCGCTTCTTTGTTTTTCGTGAAGCGCCATCAAAATTCCGATCACACCATGAAGCGAGGCCAAGGTATCGCCAATGCTCACGCCCACGCGAACCGGCAAACGGCCTGGCTCTGCACTGAGGTGCCGCAAACCACCCATGGCTTCAGCCACAACACCAAATCCAGGCTTGTCTTTGTAAGGGCCCGATTGACCATAGCCACTGATGCGCAGCATGATCAATCCAGGATTGAGCTCAAGCAAGGCGTCAGGGCCTAAGCCCCAAGACTCCATGGCACCTGGCCTGAAATTTTCAATCAGGACATCGGCTTCTTTGACCAGCTTGCGCACGATGGCTTGTGCTTCTGACTGCCGTAAATCGAGCGCCAAGGAGCGTTTGTTCCGCGATTGAACCTGCCACCAAACCGAAGTGTCGTCTTTGATCAGACGCCATTGCCTCAAGGGGTCGCCCGCACCTGGGGGCTCAATTTTGATGACATCTGCACCAAAATCGGCCAAGGTTTTGGCAGCAAAAGGGCCGGCGATAAGTTGGCCCAACTCCACCACCTTCAGACCGGCCAATGCCCCTGGGGAATGTTTGAATTCAGTCGTCACTTAAACCGGTTCTTCAATCAAAGGGGCTGAGGCCAAGGGATCGTTGCTCTGAGGAGACTCTGCTGCATGCGTACCAAGAGCCACAGCCCTGAAAATTTCTCGCAGCATTTTCTTTTCTGGCAGCGTTAAGGCGCGCGTTAAACGATGACGCATGCGCAGCAACAGTTGACGATCAACTTCTTGCGGAATGCCTCGGCTGATGTGCAAGGCATCGCGCAGTTCTTCCCGCTTATCCTCTGGCTCGTCATCCCACCAAGAAACAATGACTTCCGTGATGGATTCACGAACGACTTCAGGGTCTTCTTGCACCTGAGCAGCCACTTTGCTAACCGAGCCCTGCAGCATCTCCGCAAGAGATTTGGATTGAACAACAATTCGACGATCTGCTTGAGACAACAAGCGTCCCCAACCCGGATCCGATTGGTGCAATTGCTGCATGTTGCTGGCCGCATCATCTGCCAAGATGTGAACCTGCATGCCCGTGAGCTGAGCATCGTCAATGGCTGTTAAAAAACGTTCATCGTCAGTGGCCAGCAACACATGGTCGCAGGCCTTGCTTTCTGCAAGCCGACTTAAATCTTGACCGATTGACTTCAACAGTGAGATGCCACCGTCTGAATCGTGCGACAAAACTTTTCGGACAATTTGGCCATCGACATCCAAAGTTTCATTCTCTTCAGCGTACCAATAAATTCGTTTGATGCTCACATCCAAACCAGCATGCCCCAAGGCACCGGTCAAGAATTGAGCCAAATCGAACCGATTCAGCGCATCTTGTTTGGGTCCGGTTTGGTTGTGTTGTGCAAGCCAAACTAGAAATCTGGCGTCGATCAAAGCGATGCACGAGCCACCCTGCTGATCGAGGGGTTGACGGTGTGCATCCTTGGACGCATGAGAGAAATAATCGCGTTTCATCGCAGCCTTTGAAGTTTTAAGATAATTTAACGAGGCGCCCTTAAATTGGCGCTCCTCGACGTAGCGGGTCTGCGAACCCAGACCTTATTTTACGACCCTGAGCTTCAAACCCAGATGTTTCAGGCTTTAAACTCAGGGATTATTGATATCCATCCACCTAGATTCACATGTCCCATTACGATATTTACGCCATTGGCAACGCGCTGGTCGATTCAGAATACGAAGTTTCAGACGCCCTCCTTCAATCAATGGGCGTTGACAAGCGTCACATGACCCTCATTGACACAGCGCGCCGTGCCGAGTTGCTACATCACGTCAAAGCCCTCACCCCTCGACAAACTGGCGGAGGCTCTGCCGGCAACACGGTTGTGGCCTTGGCTCAACTCGGCGGCAAGGCTTTTTATTCCTGCAAGGTGGCGCACGATGATTTGGGCGATTTTTACGTCAAGGATTTACAAGCTCGCGGCGTAGAGACCAACCTGAATCACACGCGTGCGCTGGATGGCCAAACAGGCAGCTGCATGGTTCTGGTCACACCTGACGCCGAACGCAGCATGTGCACCTTCTTGGGTGTTTCAGCAGAATTGGACGACAAGGCCCTGCACCCTCAAGACATTGTCAAATCAAAAATTTATTACATGGAAGGCTACTTGGCCGCCTCGCCAACAGGTTTGAATGCCGCACTCCAAGGCAGAAAAATTGCAAAAGATGCTGGCGTTGCTTTAGCCCTCACCCTCAGTGATGTCAGCATGATTCAATTTTGCAAAGCAGGGCTGGATGCCATGCTGGGTGATGGTGTCGATTACTTGTTCTGCAACCAAGAAGAAGCCCAAGTTTGGTGTGGCTCTGAAGACTTGAATGTTGTGAAACAGACATTGCAAAAAATCGCCAAAATGGTTTGCCTGACTCGTGGGCCCGATGGCTCCGAAATCATCACGGCAGAACATTCATGGCACGTTCCAGCCGACAAGGTTAAAGCCATTGACACCAATGGTGCAGGCGACATGTTTGCAGGCGCATTCTTGTACGCCATAGCTCGCGGTTATTCACCAGAAAAAGCTGCCAACCTAGGCAATCATGCAGCCGCGGCCGTGGTCAGCCAACATGGCAACCGATTAACTCTGGGACAACTGAGCACCATCAAAGCGTACGCGCTGCCACCGCTCAAATAATCAAAAAGTTTCTGCCTGCGAAAGTGGTAACGCAGCGGCATCCTTGGCCGCCAGCAAGGGCACAGCAAACCCCTCGGGCAAAGGCCACTCAATGCCCAAAGCAGGGTCATTCCAAAGCAAACTGCGCTCATGCTCTGGGTACCAATAATCGGTGGTCTTGTACAAAAATTCAGCTGTCTTGCTGAGAACCAAGAAGCCATGCGCAAAACCAGGCGGCACCCAGAGTTGAGTCGCGTTTTCTGCACTCAAATGACAGCCTGCCCATTGACCAAAGGTGGCTGAGTTTTTTCTCATGTCCACCGCAATGTCAAAAACTTCACCCGTCACCACGCGCACCAACTTACCTTGCGCGTGCTGAATTTGATAATGCAATCCGCGCAACACACCCTGCGAAGAAAGGCTGTGGTTGTCTTGAACAAATTCGACCTTCAGGCCAGTTGCAGACTCAAAATCGCGCGCATTGAAACTCTCATAAAAAAAGCCTCTTGCATCACCGAAAACTTTGGGCTGAACAATCAACACCTCTGGCAGATTAGTGGGCGTAATGGTGTAGGGCATCAACGAGACTTCAGTAAATTCAGCAAATATTGACCATAGCTGTTCTTGGCCAAGGGCGTAGCCAGTTTTTCTAACTGTGCCGCATCAATCCACTTTTGGGCAAATGCAATTTCTTCAGGACAAGCCACCATCAGGCCTTGTCTCTTTTGCAGCGTGGCAATAAATCCTGAGGCCTCGAGCAAACTGTCATGCGTTCCGGTGTCGAGCCATGCATATCCCCTGCCCATTATTTCTACATTCAACTGGTTCTGCTCTAAGTAACAGCGGTTCACGTCGGTGATCTCTAGTTCACCGCGGGCAGAGGGCTTAATATGGGCGGCAATATCGCACACTTGCTGATCGTAAAAATACAAACCTGTGACCGCGTAATTGCTCTTGGGTTGTAGCGGCTTTTCTTCAATGCTCAATGCACGCTGCTTATTATCAAAGGCCACGACACCATAGCGCTCGGGGTCGTGCACGTG
>CALCBL010000658.1 GCA_937897495.1 uncultured Burkholderiales bacterium | reverse complement strand
TAAGACGGGGCCACTGGTTTGGCGCAGGTTCACACCCAACTCTGCCGCAATGATATGGCTCAAGGTGTTCTTGCCCAAACCAGGCGGGCAAAACAGCAGCACATGGTCTAAAGGCTCGCCGCGCATCTTGGCAGCGCCAATGAAAATTTCGAGTTGCTCACGAACCTTGGCTTGGCCCACATAGTCGTCCAGCAGTTTGGGGCGCAGCGCGCGCTCAATGGCTTCTTCCTGAGGTGTCTCGGGTTTTGCGTCCACCATGCGCGCGGGCGGTGGGGTGCCAAAGTCGTCGGTTTGAATGCTCATGTTGTGATTTTATTTGGCCAAGGCCTTGAGTGCCATTTTGATGCCATCGCTCACGCCAATGTCTGGGGGCAAAGACTTGAGTGCCAACGCGGCCTCCTTGTCTGAGTACCCAAGCGCCACCAAGGCTTGCAAGATATCGTTGGCATGGTCGTGAGAAGTGCCTGTTGGTTGTCCTATGTCGGCACCCAGTTTGCCTTTCAACTCCAAGAGCAAACGCTCAGCAGTTTTTTTGCCAATCCCCGGCACCTTGATCAAACGGCCGGCTTCTTGTTGGGTAATGGCCTGCGCCAAATCGGCCACGCCCATGCCCGACAGCACGCTTAAAGCCGTGCGCGGGCCTACGCCAGAAATTTTGATCAGCTGCCTGAACGCTGCACGCTCTTCGTGGGTGGCAAAGCCGTAAAGCAGCTGCGCGTCTTCTCGAACCACAAAATGCGTGAGCAGTTTCACTTTTTCGCCCAAGGCGGGCAGGTTGTAAAAGGTGCTCATGGGCACACTCACCTCATAGCCCACGCCATGGCAGTCCACCACCACCTCGGGTGGGTTTTTGTCGACCAAAGTGCCTGTTAACTGACCAATCATGGCGTGCCGTTCTTCTTCATCAGATAAGTGCCTATCATTATGGGTATGGACAATGCCCCATTTGGGCTTTTGTCGATTTTCTTTAGGATTATCAGCTTGATTGTCAGACACAACTTCACGCCGCACAACAATACCCGCATGACCCATCTTTGCGGCCCTATGGATGCCCATTTGCGCACCATCGAGGCAGGGCTGCAGGTCAAAATTGCCCACCGGCATGAGCAGTTCAAGATTGACGGCCACAAGGCTCGGGCCAACCAAGCGCTGGAATTACTTCAGGCGCTCTATGAAATGGCCGATCGGCCCATCAAGGAAGACGCCCTTCAACTCATGATGACGGGCGACCCCGAAGTGGCCAACAACCCCGATGCCGCCACCCTTTTAACGCGCCGTGCTGACCTGAAAGCCCGAACGCCCATGCAGGCCTTGTACATCGACAACATGGCCACGCACGACATTACCTTTGGCATTGGGCCTGCGGGTACTGGTAAAACTTATTTGGCAGTGGCTTGTGCGGTAGATGCGTTAGAGCGCGCCAGTGTGCAGCGCATTGTTTTAACCCGACCAGCCGTAGAGGCTGGCGAGCGTTTGGGCTTTTTGCCTGGCGATTTGTCGCAAAAGGTCGATCCGTATTTGCGGCCCTTGTACGACGCGCTTTATGACCTGATGGGGCACGACAAAGTACAAAAAGCCTTTGAGCGCAACGCCATTGAAGTGGCGCCGTTGGCCTTCATGCGCGGCCGCACCTTGAACAATGCGTTTGTGATTTTGGACGAGGCGCAAAACACCACGCCAGAGCAAATGAAAATGTTCCTGACGCGCATTGGCTTTGGTGCCAAGGCGGTGGTCACGGGTGATGTGAGTCAGATTGATTTACCTAAAGGACAGCTCATTGGGTTGATTGATGCCGAGCGGGTACTAAGGCGAGTTAAGGGCATTGCCATGACGCGGTTTACCAGTGCCGATGTGGTGCGGCATCCTTTGGTAGCGCGCATTGTGGATGCTTATGATGCGCAAAGAACGACTGTGCGCAGTCGGTCGATTGATGCTTGAAAAACATGGCACTTCCCACACTTAACTTGTCCTTGCAATTTGGCGACATCTCTTACATTGCGCGCCATCGCATAGCCTTGCCTCGCCACAAAGTTGCTCGCTGGATTCGTCATAGCTTGTCGCATGACGGCGAAATAACGGTGCGCATTGTGGATGCCGAAGAAGGCCTGCGTTTGAATCGTGAGTTTCGCAAGAAAGATTACGCCACCAATGTGCTGACATTTGATTACATGCAGTCACCTGTGGTGATGGCCGATTTGGTGTTGTGCGCGCCGGTGGTAGCAAAGGAAGCTCGCGAGCAAGGCAAAACATTGCAAGCGCATTACGCGCATTTATTGGTGCATGGCACGCTGCATGCGCAGGGCTGGGATCACGAAACCAGTGAGTCGGATGAAGAGGCTATGGAAGCACATGAGATTGAGATCATGCACAGGCTAGGGTTTAAGAACCCGTATTAATTTCTAGGGTCAGTTTGTTTTTTTGACTTGACCATAACCAGGCTTGGTCCAAGGCGCGCCAAAGACGGCGTGCTTCTCCATGTACTCAAAATCCGCGTCAGTCATGGGCGGGTTATCTGGATCGCTCATGGCAGCCAATGTGATTTGATAG
>CALCBL010000657.1 GCA_937897495.1 uncultured Burkholderiales bacterium | reverse complement strand
CTCATGTGTGCAGAAGCAATTAGTGGATATTTCCCACCAGGGATGTAGCAGCCCACTGCATTCACAGGAATGTGTTTGTGTCCAAGAACAACGCCGGGTAAAGTTTCAACCTCCACATCCAACATGCTGTTTCTTTGGATCTGAGCAAAATTTCTGACCTGAGTTTGGGCAAATTGAATGTCCTCAAGCTCGCGGGCAGACAACTTTTTAATGGCTTTGTTTATTTCATCATTTGAAAGAGTGAATTCTTTGGGTTCCCAATTGTCAAATTTCTTTGAATATTCTTTGACGGCATCATCACCCCTTGCGGTAATGTCTGCCAAGATTGTTTCTACTGTTTGGCGAACTTTGGCATCAGCCGCACTGATTGCAGCCGTATCTTTGCCTCTTTTTAGGTATTTGATCATTGGGAATTCCTTGTAAAACTTCACTGCAACGCATACGTATGCAATGTTAGATCATTAAGGAATTACTTTTATTGGGAATTTCCCGAGTGTAAATTATGAATTTTGCAGGGACTGAATACGTATGCATTAAGGTTAAATCGGACAATTAATCAATCAGCGTTTGGGCATTGCTTGATTTCCAAGTTTGCGAAGCCGACTTTCCGCCACTTTTGTAGGCACTATTCATAACGAAATTTGAATTATTTCGAACTCAAGTGAGCTGATTTTCTTGCTATAACAGCCATCTCTGGGTGGGCAAGAGGTGTCCGGAAGTAAGGCAAGACATAGACTGTGCCTTGTAAGCCTTCTAAATTAGACCTCAATCTTTTGAATGACACTCAGCTTTTTCTGTAGCGTGTCAAACACTTGTATAAACCTCAGTTGTCAATCCTTAGAGCCTTCATTCCGCCGTTTCTCCCGCAGCATGAACAAATACAGTCCTTCAACTTTGTCTCTGGCCCATGGGGTCTTGCGCAAGAACTTCAAACTGGAACTGACGCTGGGGTCTTGGGTGAAGCATCGTATTGGTATCCTTTGCCCAAGTTCAGTCCATCCGAAGTAGGCTTCAAGCTCACTCACAATGGCCTCAAGGGTCAAACCATGTAGAGGATTTCGTGGTTGTTCATTGGTGGTTGATGCATCGTTCATCAACAAATTTTCGCTCAATTTCAAAACTAACGATTCTAATGCTTCGCCATCTGTTGATTTCAATTTAAAAAAGTGTTCTAACCGTCAAGCGCAAGTTTCTGGGTGCACCTGAATACAGGTAGTAATGACCAAACTGTTTGGGCGACTCTCTCCAATAAGATTTGTTCGTGGCGTTCTCTAGGGCCAGTGTCCAGTCAGTGTCTTGACCCGCCACTTTGGTGCTGTAATGCGCAGCCAAATCAGCCGTGGTCCAGGCTGGCAATGTCATGGCGCCGCCTTCTAAGAGGTCGCGCTGGCCTTCATGACTAAGGCGCAATGAAGTTCGCAAACCAGGAACTTGTGCCCAGCGGTATTCAGCGGCGGCACGCACCACCAAATTAGGCACATTCAAAGGACGCTGACCGTTTTGAGTGGGGTCAATCATGGCCTCTAAACGCTTGGCATTTAACCAGGTGGCGGCAGTGTCTACTTTCCATTGTTTGTTGCGGTAGCCCATGCCCAATTCCACGCCTTTGTGCTGGGCAATGCCGTCCAATTTGCGCGTGCAAGAGTTGGCTTCTTCGCAGGCGCCTTGATCGCCCCAAACAGGCCGTATGATGTCGAATATTGCAGCGTTCCACAGCCATTCATTTTTAGCGCCTTTGATGCCCAATTCCTTTTGATTGCTTTTGGCTGAAGGCAATGCCACGCCAGCATTGGTGTATCTGTTTCGGTTGGGCGTTACTTGTGCTTCCACACCTTGACCGTAGCTTGCGTAGCCTGTGTTGTTGAACGGCAACTTGTGGCTAAAAGCCAGCCAAGGCGTTGTGATGGTTCTTTCGTCGTGGGTTGCTTGGCTGCCATCGGTGCGCTGGCTGTTGCGCTGAATATGGCTTGAACGTACACCCATCCACAAATCGGCAAATTGATGCACTCGGATTCGATCTTTAACGCTGATCTCGGTTGCGTATTCCTGACGATTGGTGTTCAAGTCGTAAGGCTCTGGTGATGCAGCACTTTCACTGAATCCAGTCAAGCTACCTGTGCCGGCCCAGTTGTAGGCTTGCATTGGCGACAGCACATCAATTTGGCGCTGACGCAACCAAGAGATGCTCACATCGTGTTGCAGGCCTGCCAATTGCAATTGCCCCGTTAGTTCAGTTTGCAAGGCATCGCTTAAACGGCGTTCGTTTTCACTGCGGTAGTCGTATATGTCAAATGTTTTGTCGCTGCAAAAACGGTCGTAATTGCCTTCTGCATAGCAGCCATACGCGTAGCTCAAACGATCGTCAGTTTTCAAACGCTGTGCGCCCAATTGGGTGGTCCACAACCAACCGTTTTCTAGTTTCTGTTTCAGCCGCATGCTGCCGGTCAGTCCTTCAAACACGCCTGGCACCGACCAACTTTGTTGAGAGAAATTGTTTTGACCGTAGGCAGGCGAGGGCAGTGTGTTGCCAGTGATGCTGGCTGCATTCACGCCCATTTGCTGGCGGCTGCTACTTTCTATTTCCCATTCCAAACGGGTGTTGGCGTTGATGCGCCAGTCCATGGCCAAGGACAAGAGTTGGCGATGACCTTTGGCGTTTTGAATGTAGGGGTTGAGGTCTTCGTAAGCTGCATTGACGCGGTAGCCAAATGCGTTGTTCTCGCCATAGCGGCCGCCAAGATCCAAAGCTGCCGAGCGGTTGTTGCCATTGCCATAACTGAAGGTCATGCTTC
>CALCBL010000656.1 GCA_937897495.1 uncultured Burkholderiales bacterium | reverse complement strand
CGCAAGTCAGCCCTGAAATGCGCCAAGAGTTTTTGGACTTTTTAATTTCCTCGCTGACCTCTGAGTTTTCGGGTTGCATTTTGTACAACGAAATTTTCCGAAATGTTGAAAACCCCGACATCAAACAGTTGATGCGTTACATGGCCCGCGATGAATCGCGCCACGCCAGTTTCATCAACCAGTCTTTGAAAGACTTTGGTCTGGGAATTGACCTGGGCGATTTGAAGCGCACCAAGGCTTATACCTACTTCAAGCCCAAATACATTTTCTACGCGACGTACTTGTCCGAGAAAATTGGCTATGCGCGTTACATCACCATCTACCGTCAGTTGGAAAAAAATCCAGACAAGCGCTTCCACCCTATCTTTCGTTGGTTTGAGCGCTGGTGCAATGACGAGTTTCGCCATGGCGAATCGTTTGCATTGATCATGCGCGCCAACCCGCATTTACTGCGTGGTGGCAATGTGTTCTGGATTCGCTTTTTCTTGTTGGCCGTTTACGCCACCATGTACGTTCGTGACCACACACGCCCCATGCTGCACCACGAGATGGGCCTTGAGTCTGGCACCTACGACTACGAAGTGTTCCGCATCACCAACGAAATCACCAAGCAAGTTTTCCCCGTCAGCTTGGACATTGACAACCCAGCCTTCAGGGAAGGTTTGTCGCACTTGTTCCATGTGCAAACTCAAATGAATGCGGCCAAAGCGCAAGGCGGCTTGGTGGGCAATCTAAAGCGTGCACGTTGGGCCATTTCGGGCGGCCTCACTTTCCTTCGCTTGTACTTCTTGCCTGTCAAGCACCATGCTTTGCCAGCAGATGTGCGCATGGTGCCTGCTTGGTAAATTGCGAGCCAACAGACACTGAAAGCCAAGGATGACCGACACCTTTGTTGCGTTAGGATTTGCGATTTTTATCTGGTGGTTCAGCACCGGTATCGTGATTCTTTTAAATCGCATGTCGCGCACGGCGGTGACCATGAGCTTGGTCATCTCTTCTGCGCTAGGTGTAGGTGCCTTGGCGGGTTTGTCTCACACAGCGCAACAAACAGGCGTCATGGGCGCCTACTGCGCTTTCACTTGCGCCTTGTTGGCGTGGGGCTGGAACGAGTTGAGTTTTCTCACGGGCTGGATCACAGGACCGCAAAAGACTGCCATCTTGAAAAGCACAAAAGGGTGGCCCCGATTTGCGGCATCCTTCAATGCGGTGGTGTGGCACGAGTTGGCCATTCTTCTGGTGGGCCTGGCCATTGTGGTCATCACTTGGGATGCGCCCAACCAAGTGGGTACGGGCACCTATTTGGTCTTGTGGGTCATGCGCACCAGCGCCAAATTGAACTTGTTTTTTGGCGTTCGCAATTTGAGTGAAGAATTCTTGCCTGCGCATTTGTCGTATTTGAAAAGCTTCTTCAAGCGCCGACGCATGAATGCATTTTTCCCTTTTGCAGTAGTCTCAGCCATTGCCTGTTTGTGGCTCTTAATTGACTTCGCAAACCAGCCCATGACCACACCCGCCCAAGTGGTGGGCGCTGTCTTGGTGGGCACCATGTTGGCCTTGGCCATTGTCGAACACTTCATGCTGGTCCTGCCGCTAGACACCACGGCATTGTGGCGCTGGGCCATTCGCAAACATCACAACACAGAAACGCCTGCAGCCTTTGAGGGACATGTGCCTCCGGTTTTGCCTGCTCACTTGGATTCACATGACAAATCTCTTCAAGTCAATTAACACTGAC
>CALCBL010000655.1 GCA_937897495.1 uncultured Burkholderiales bacterium | reverse complement strand
TACCAACATATCGTTTAAGTTTTTAAAGGGGGAGGCTGCGGGAACTGCCAAGATGTTGGGGCCGGTTGCAGTGAGGGAAACAGGAATGAAATCCTTCTCCATGCTGTAGGGTACTTTGGTAATCAGGGGATTGACAGAAGCGGGGCCTAAGTTGCCCACTACAAAGGTGTAGCCATCGGCAGGTTGACGGGCTGTGAACTCCATGCCAATAGAGCCAGCTGCTCCGGGCTTGCTTTCTATGATGACAGGCTGACCCCAAACTTCGCTAAGCTTTTGGCCCATGATGCGCGCCATGAGGTCTGAACTTCCGCCTGGCGGATAAGTGACAACCAGTTTGACGGGTTTGGTGGGAAAGGCTTGGGCTTGAGCCTGAGCTTGAAACAAGCCACAAGCACTTAGCACAACAAGGGAAATTTGGAAGAAATTCTTCCAACGCGGGGTCAATGCAAAATTCATGAAGTGTCTCCTGTTTATGGTTAGGGAATGTCTTGACTGATCTTGAATTCCTTTCCGCTATATTACAGATTCAACAAAATTTTTGATGAGTATTTACCCATGCTTAACGCACCTCAATCGGCATCGAGAGCTGATCAGACCTTGTCACTCAACATGAAGTTGTTGGCTCACCACGAGCTGGCAGGGTTTGGTGGACTGGGCGAGGGGATGGGCATGCAGCTCACGTCAGATGGCCGCCGAATCTTGTGGTTGGCGCACGAATCTGCCCCTAAAAACTTCTCGGGTGTCGACGTGACAGACCCGCAAAATCCCAAGCTCATTGTGCAAACTGAATTGCCGCACATGAAGCTGCGCTCCAACTCTTTAGACGTGGTGGGCAACATCATGGTGGTGGCTTATCAAGCCACGACGGTAGGTATCAAGCCCGCGGGCATCGATATATTTGATGTGAGCCAGCCAGAAACGCCGCGCTTGCTTTCTCATTTTGACTGTTCTGGCCCTTACTCTCGAGGCGTGCATGCAGTGTGGTTTGTCGACGGCCGTTATGTCCACATGTCCTCAGGTGCCTCTGACTTTCAGCCGCGCAATCCCTTAGACGATCAGTTCTATCGCATCATTGACATCATCGATCCCGAAAAGCCCGTGGAAGTTGGGCGTTGGTGGTACCCAGGCACCCGTGAAGGCGATGAAGCGCCACCGCCACCGCGCTTGCCCGCTCAGTTTGACACAGGCTTTCGAACACACAATACCAATGTCTTTCCAGAGCAGCCCAACCGTGCCTTCATTGGTTACATCGATGGCGGCGCTGTGGTGCTAGACATCTCGGACATGAAGAACATCAAGGTGGTCTCGCAGTGGAACCACTCGCCGCCTTTCAATGGTTTTACGCACACGGTATTGCCGCTCTTTGACAGAGGCTTGTGGATCGTAAGCGACGAGTGCGTGCAAGACAACGGCGCTGATTGGCCCAAATTGGTGTGGGTGGTTGATTCACGCAACGAAGCCAACCCCGTGCCCATCGGCACATTTCCTGCGCCGCCTTATGACGCATTTGCCAAACGTGGCGGACGTTTTGGTGCGCACAATTTGCACGAAAATTTGCCAGGCCCTACCTCGTTCAGATCGGACACCATCATTGTGGGTTCCTTCTTCAATGCAGGCGTGCGGGTCTACGACACCAGCAACCCCTACCAAGTGCAAGAGATTGCCTACTTTGTGCCAGGTGCGCCCAAACTATCGCCAGCGGGTGCCATCCAACTCAATGATGTGTATGTCGATGACCGCCGCATTGTCTACACCGTAGACCGCTTCACAGGCGGCTTGTACATTCTTGAAATGAACATTTAAAGTGAAGCTGCAGTGACTTGGTCGCGCGATGCGTTGGCAGGCAAAATACCTGTGACTTTGGTCACGGGCTTTCTTGGCAGCGGTAAAACCACCCTTATTTCCAAACTCTTGTTGCACCCCGATATGCGGCGTGTGGCGGTGGTCATCAATGAAATGGGTGAAATTGGCATTGACCACGATTTGGTCACCGTGTCTTCAGAAAATATCACGCTGTTGGCCAACGGCTGCATCTGCTGTTCAGTGCGAACCGATTTACAAGAAACACTGCGTGACCTTTTTGCACAACGCCGCGTTGGAGAAGTGTTTGACTTTGACCGCGTCATTGTCGAAACAACCGGCCTAGCAGATCCTGCGCCAGTGGTTCAAACATTGGCCAGCGACACTTTACTGGCAGCCCACTACCGCCTAGATGGGCTCATTACCTTGGTCGATGGCTTGCATGGCGTGGGACAAATTGACCAACAGACAGAGGCTGTGAAGCAAATAGCCATTGCCGACAAAATATTGGTGACTAAAACTGATTTGACCTCTGCGGACCATTTGGAAACTTTGTGTGGGCGAATTAGACAACTCAATTCACAGTCACCCATTGAGTTCATTCGACAGGGTGAAGTCGACCCTAAAAGCTTGATCGATTTGGGCTTGTCGTCTTCGCGTGCCAGTCTAAAAACTTTGCAGTTTTTGGGTGAAGCGCTGAATGATGTTGCTGCGGCAGATGTCAATGGCACAGGCCGGTATTTGGGCCAAAGATCTGCGACGCACAACAGTGCCGTGAAGACCTTGTCTTTGCGATTCACGGAGCCCTTTGAGTGGCTTTCTTTTTCATCGGCCCTAGAGTTGTTGACTACTTTGCGGGGCCCCGATCTGCTTCGCCTAAAAGGCATCATCAACGTCGATGGCGATCCTGTGGTGATTCAGGGTGTGCAACATATCATTGACACACCTGTGAAAATGGACCGCTGGCCCAGCGACGACAAAGATTCACGCTTGGTTTTCATTGTTCGCAACATGGAGCTCGATGTGATTCGAAATTTATTTCAGGCGGTGGGGGCTATCAAGTCTGCGCCCCTCAGCGCCACTTAATTTTTAACAGACCTTTTTGACAATTCAAGGCGTTTCCATGGCAACTGCATCTTTCAATACTTCAACAACCTCGGTGCCCGTTCAAATAGGCTTGGTCGGTTATGGGTGGTGGGGCAAGACCATTGCCAAACAAATAGCGACATCTGACCTTTTGAATTTGGTGGCGGTGGTTGAGCTTGATGCTGATTTGCGAACACAGATGAGCCACGATCCTGTTTTGAAAGATGTCCAAATCCTTTCCGACTTCGATGCATTTTTGAAAATTCAAAACATGGAGGCGGTTATTTTGTGCACGCCCCATCAGCAGCATGCCGATCAAATTGTGGCGGCAGCGCAAGCCGGCCAACATGTGTTTTGTGAAAAGCCTTTATGCCTCACCTACCTTGATGCGCAAAAAGCCATTGCCACTTGTGTCAACCACAATCGTGTTTTAGGCATTGGCCATGAGCGTCGGTTTGAGCCTGCCATCATTGAACTTCGCCAAGACATTCAAGCTGGGGTGCTTGGCAGCATTTTGCAAATTGAAGCCAACTTCAGCCAAGACAAGTTTTTCGCTTTGCCCAAAGACAATTGGCGTCTTTCAAATCAGCATGCCCCTGTGGGCCCGCTCACTGCAACGGGCATTCATTTGGTTGATTTGGCCATTGCGGTTTTAGGGCCTGCCGAATCGGTTTGGGCGCGCTTGGCCACACGCGGATCTTATTTTGAAAATGGCGACACGCTGGGCATCATGTTGGGCTTTCCGGGGGGCGCCAATGCCCTCATCAGTGCCATGTTAGCCACCCCCTTTGAAGGGCGGTTCGCTGTCTATGGCTCTAAAGGCTGGGTCGAAATTCGAGACCGCAAGCACCCCGAGAGTCCTGCGGGCTGGGACATCAAGCGCGTGATGCAAGGCCAAGAGCCCGTGGTGAGTTTTGCTGAAAAATTCCCGAGTGTGCTGTCCAATTTAGAAGCCTTTGCCAAAGCCGTTCGAGGCGAGCACCCTTATCCTGTGAGCCATACAGAAATGTTGGCCAATGTGGCAGCCTTAGAGGCCATCATGAAGTCGGTCACTTCGCGTCAGGTAGAGTCGGTGGCTACACCGTCAATAGCGCTTTAATTAGGGCACGATATCAAAATTTTTAAGGGAAACTCCTGACGAGTTGACGCTATGTCAGCCCGTAAAGTCCTCAAATGAATACAAAAAGAAACACAAGTTGGGATAAGCGCGATTTGCGCAATGCCTTGGGCAGTTTTGGCACCGGCGTTACGGTGGTTACTTCTGGTAACTTGCAATCGCGTTTGGTGGGTGTCACTGCCAACTCTTTCAGCTCTGTGTCCTTGGAGCCGCCCATTGTGTTGTGGAGTTTGGTCTCAACTTCACCCAGCTTGGAGGTGTTTGATGAAACAGGTCGCTTTGTCATCAATGTTTTAGCGCTTGATCAAATGAACTTGTCAAAGCAATTTTCAAAAACCCTAGAAGACAAGTTCGCAGGCGTTGAGTACACCGAGGGATTGGACGGCCTGCCTGTGATTCAAAATTGCGTGGCCACCTTTGAATGCAAAACCATCCAGCGAACGGTGGTGGGAGACCATGTCTTGTTTTTAGGACAAGTTGAAAATTATGTTTATGAAAACAAAACGCCCTTGCTGTTTTGCCAGGGCAATTACATGCAGGTTGCAGAAGCCTTGCTCAGCAATTAGAAATTAAGAATCGATTTGGAATACCTATGAAATACAGCACTTTCATGATGCCTTTGCATCCACCCGGACGCAACATCGGAGAAACTCTTTCTGAAGACCGTGAGGCCATCATCATGGCCGATCGTTTGGGTTTCAGTGAAGCCTATGTGGGTGAACACGTCACAGACGCAGCAGAGACCGTCACGTCTTCTATGATCTTTTTGGCAAGTCTCATCTCAGATACCAAAAACATCATGTTAGGCACGGGCACCATCAATGTGCCCAATTCCCATCCAGCTGCCATAGCCGCCCAAGCTGCCATGATGGACCACATGCTGCAAGGCCGGTTCATCATGGGCGTCAGCCCGGGTGGTTTGATGTCGGATGCAGAGGTCTTTGGTAACTTTGGCAAAGATAGAAATGCCATGTTTGTGGAAGGCATCAACATGGTCTTGAAGATTTGGGAGTCAGACCCGCCCTATGACTTTGAAGGTGAATTTTTCAAAGTGTCGGTGGGCAAAACCATGATTCCAGAAATTGGACAAGGCTTCATCATGAAGCCCTTCCAAAGACCGCACCCCCTCATTGTGGGTACTGCTGTAGCGCCATTCTCCAAAGGCGTGACCGAAATGGCCAAGCGCGGTTGGCAGCCTATTTCTGCCAACTTCCTCATGCCTGAGTGGGTGAAGTCGCATTGGCCCAAGTACTCAGAAGGCCGCGCTGAGGTGGGTGCCGTGGCTCACCCCAATGAATGGCGCATTGCCAAAAGTATTTTTGTAGCAGACGACGAGGCCACGGCCAAAAAGTATGCCTTGGAAGAGGGCGGTCCCTATCACTTTTACTTCAAGCAATTGGTGCGCAAGTTGTTAAATGGTGGACGCAGCAACTTGTTCAAAACCGATCCGGACATGGACGATGCCTTGATTACGCCGCACTATGTGACCAACAAATTGGTGTTGGCCGGAACGGTCAATTCCGTGGTGGATCAAATATTGGCATTCCGCGAGCACGTGGGTGATTTTGGTAACCTGTTGTATGCCGGCCATGACTGGATGGATCCAGCCCTTGCCAAGCGCTCCATGGAGCTCTTTGCCAATGAAGTGATGCCCAAAGTCAATGCAGCCATTGGCAAATAAGCGCTCTGCACCTCATTCGATTTTTATTTTGAAGGAACATTCATGATTTTTACTTGTGCGCCTACCTGCAAGCACCCCTATCACAACCATGGCAAAGAAGCCAAAGGCGCTAAGGGCATGTTTACCTCCTTGGCCACTAAAAAGTTAGCCAAACGAAAAGATGGGCATCTGAATGTCGATGTGCATTGCCATTACTTCAATCCCACGGTGGGTCAAAAGGCGGCTGTTTTAAAACCAGTTGAGCAGGAAGTAGGGCACATCTTTGCCAACCAACTGACACGCGAGACCAACGCCAAACAAATGCGCGACAGGGCGCCCATGTTGTCAGATGTGGCGGTGCGCCTTCAAGACATGGACCGCATGGGTGTTGATATTCAAGCCATCTCACCTGCGCCTTTTCAATATTACTATTTTGCCGAGCCAGCGTTTGGCGCAGAGTTGGCGCGCGATGTGAACGAAGGCATGGCCAAGTTGGTGGCTCAGCATCCCGATCGGCTCATTGGTTTGGGCACCGTTCCCTTGCAGAATGCAGATATGGCGGTCAAAGAACTCAAACATGCCATTAAAAATCTAGGTTTGCGCGGTATTGAAATTAACACCCATGTGAATGGCAAGAACCTGACCGATCCTTCCCTGAAACTTGAAAAGTTTTTTGCAGCGGTCAGTGATTTGGGCGTGCCATTGTTCATTCACCCCAATGGCTTTACCGAAGCCAGCCGACTTGAGAACCATTACTTCAACAACGTCATTGGCAATCCGTTAGACACCACCATTGCAGTCAGTCATTTGATTTTTGACGGTGTGATGGAGCGCAATCCCAAATTGAAAGTGCTGTTGGCGCATGCGGGTGGTTACTTGGCACACTACTGGGCGCGAATGGACCATGTGTATGGCGCGCGTCCTGACGGCCGCACGGTCATCAAGCGCAAACCTTCCACTTATTTGGAAAGGTTTTACTTTGACACCATCACCTTTGACCCAGGCATGCTGCGCAACATGATTGATCGATTTGGGCCAGACCATGTGATGCTGGGCACAGACTACCCCTATGACATGGCCGAGGTCGATCCGCTGGGACTTATTTCTGCGGTGAAGCGCTTGCCCAAAAGTGACCGCGATTTGATCACTGGGGGCAATGCCAAGAAGCTCTTCAAATTAAAGTAACAAACCACCTTGAGGCTGCAAGCCTAGGGCACTTTGTCCGTAGGCTGCAGCGTGCACATCCCAAGTGAGCCCAATGTGCGACGAGGCCGCATGGATGTCTCTGAATTGTCTTTGAAGAGGCGAGTGGAGTGAAAGACCTGCAGCGCCTGCTGCCGGCATGAGCGCATCAATGCTGCGAACAGACAAGCTGGTGGCAAATGCGGCATTGCGTTTCCAGCGCAATTTGGTTTCCATGCTGGGAAACTCGTTGTTCTCAACCGAGGTTTCTAATTCTGTCCAATCGCGCCGAATCACGGTTTCGGCAAACTCCACACAGGCCGCGGCTTCTGCAATGCGCGCTTGAACAGAAGCCAATTCGGCAATGCGCGAGCCCGTGTAGGTGCCAGCCCGATTGCGCATGGTGTCTGTAAATTGTTCTACGGCGGCTTTGGCGGTGCCAAGGGGCACGATGGCCAGAACATAAGCGAAGGCTGCAAAGGTGGGCATTTGAAACAGCTTGTTGCTGTAGAGCTTGGCGCCCGGCAAGTTTTGACCTGCTGCAAAAATTTCTGCAGACACACTGCGGTGTTCAGGAACAAAGGCGTCGGTGGCATGCACGTCGTGGCTGCCTGTGCCGCCCAAGCCATAGGCTTGCCAGTTGTCTTGGCTTTTGAAATCTGCCTGCGGAATTAAAAAGAAGCGTCTTTGGGGCGCGCCACCATTTTGCTCTGTCATGGCGCCAACCAACATCCATGTGGAGGCATCAACGCCGCTGCCAAATGGCCATTTGCCCGAGACCTTGTAGCCGCCTTCAACAGGGACCGCTTTGCCGCATGGAAATGCAAAGCCTGTGGCTGCCAGCGCAAAGGGGTCTGTGCCCCATACATCTTCTTGGGCTTGCAATTCAAACTGGCCAATGTTCCAAGCATGCGACGCTAAATTGGAATAAGCCCAGGCCGTTGATGAACAGCCCTTGCATATTTCTAGGACCACATCCATTAAGGAGCCCAGACCTAATTCAGAGCCACCAAAGCGTTTGGGTTGCATGAGCCGGAGCAAGCCGCTTGCATTGAGTTCTTCAATGGACTCTTCAGGAACTCTGCGAATTTTTTCGGCATGCGCTGCGCGCATTGCAAATTTAGGTGCAAGATTTTTGGCAATGCCAACGGCCTCTGAGGCCGTGAGCACGGGTGCAGTCTGAACAGCTTGAGTTGGTTTAGATATGACGCGTAGATTCATGGTTGTCCCTTATCCCTTATCCGTTGACCTTGAGATAGACCGCGTAAAGCGATGTGGTTCCGCAAATGAACAGTCGATTGCGTTGAACACCGCCAAACGTGAGGTTGGCCACCATTTCAGGTATCTTGATTTTACCAATGAGTCGGCCATCTTGTCTGTAGCAAATCACGCCATCGGCGCAGCTGGTCCATAGCCTGTCTTGTTGATCGATTCGAAAGCCATCAAAGAAACCAGCGGGACATTCGGCAAAAACGGTGGAAGAACCTAGGGTTTTTCCGGAGGCGTCTACCTCGAAGCGGCGAATGTGCTTGGGTCGGTTGTGACCCTCGGTGCCGCCGCTGTCGGCAATGAACAAGTGTTTTTCATTGGTGGAAAACGCCAAGCCATTGGGATGGTCAAAGTCATGGGCGACTTGGGTGACTTCCAAGGTGTGTGGGTCAATGCGGTAGACGTGGCAACCGTCTTGTTCCATGCTGTCAATCTTGCCCTCGTAGTCGGCAATGATGCCGTAGTCGGGGTCGGTGAACCAAATGGAATGATCTGACTTGACCACCACATCGTTGGGAGAGTTCAAGCGTTTGCCATTGAATGAGTCGGCCAGCACACTGATGCTGCCGTTGTGCTCGGTGCGGGTCAAGCGGCGGTTGTAGTGCTCGCAGGTGATCAAACGGCCATGAAGGTCCACCGTGTTGCCGTTGGCATAGCCTGAGGGTTGACGAAACACAGACACCGAGCCATCGGTATCGTCATAGCGCATGATTCGGTTGTTGGGCAAATCGGACCACAGCAAGTAGCGACCGCCACCAAACCATGCCGGCCCTTCGGACCAACGTGCGCCTGTCCAGAGTCTTTCAACGCGCGCATGGCCTACAAAGCAGGCTGCAAATTCTGGTTCGATGACTTGGAACCCGCTGCCTTCAATTTCGCCGTAAAACATGGATGACCCTTGCACTTTAAAGTTTTAAAAATTTAACAGAATTTGCGGGTCTTGAGTGCAAAATTAAGCGTTATCTATTTTTGGGAGACAGAGATGACCATGCCAAATAAATTACTCAGCGATCGGGCCCCGTTTCAAGCCATTGTTGACAGGCCCGCTTTGCAATTGCCCGATGGCAATCGCATGTTGGTTTGGATCATTGTCAATGTCGAACATTGGTCCATCGAGCGTGCCATGCCACGTTCTGTCTTGTCGCCACCCATGGGGCAGCCGCTTCTTCCAGATTTGGCCAATTGGTCTTGGCATGAGTACGGCATGCGCGTTGGATTTTGGAGAATCTTTGATGCGCTGCAAAAGCGCGGCATCACGCCCACCATGGCCATCAACGGCATTGTGTGCGAGTCTTACCCAAGCGTTGCGCAAGCTGCCTTAAAAGCCGATTGGGAGTTTATGGGCCACGGCTATGTTCAGGGTCCGATGCACAAGGTGGAAGACCAGGTCCAAGCCATTGATCAAACCATGCAGTCCATCAAGAACTTCACGGGCAAGGCCCCCGTGGGTTGGGAGAGCCCGGGCTTGACTGAAACAGATGACACCCTGGACTATTTGTCTGCGGCTGGCATCTCTTATGTGGCCAATTGGGTTTTAGATGATCTGCCCACTTGGCTGCATGCCAAACCCAAACCAGTTCTGGCGGTGCCATATACCGTGGAGTTGAACGACATCCCCATGATGGCGCTTCAAAACCATCGAAGCGAGGAAATGTACCACCGCGGCGTGTTGCAACTTGACCGCTTGTGGCGTGATGCCGCCACCATCCCCCGCATGATGGCCATCAGTGTGCACCCTTACATCACGGGCGTGCCACACCGCATCGATGCCTTTGAGAAATTGCTTGATGCCGTGCTGGCCAAGCCAGAAGTCCAAATCATGACGGGTGAAAAAATAGCGCAGTGGTATACGTCGCAAGTGCCTGCAAGTGCTGCTTTTAAATGAGGGGACACACAAAATGAAAAATGAAAAAACCAAACCCAAAGCAAAAATAAAGGTGGGTGTGATTGGCTTGGGCATCATGGGCTCGTCCATTTCTTCTAACCTGCAAAAGTCTGGGTTTGATGTGCATGGCGTTGATTTGCACGCGCCTACACGCAAAAAAATGAAGCCGCTGCTGTCAGAGGTTCACGCAGACCCTGCTGTCATCTTGCAACACTCTTTGAAAATCATCAGCTCGCTTCCTTCTAGCAAAGCCTTGGTGCATGTTTGCCATGCACTGTGCGAATCAAAGCGCGCGCTCAAAATCAAAGGCACACCTATTTTGATGGAGACCAGCACCCTGACCTTAAAAGACAAAATGGCGGCACGCGACATTTTGTTGGCGGGCGGTATTCACATGATCGATGCGCCTTTGTCGGGCACAGGAGCGCAAGCCAAAACCAAAGACTTAAGCATTTACGCCAGTGGCGATGCCAAAGATGTGAAATCATTCAGTGCTATTTTTGATGGCTTCTCGCGCACAAACTACAACGTGGGTGAGTTTGGCAATGGCATGAAGATGAAGCTGGTGGCCAATTTGCTGGTGGCCATTCACAACGTGGCGGCTGCTGAAGGCATCTTGTTTGGCAAGAAACTGGGCCTAGACACCAAAAGCTTGGTCAGCATCATTGGCGATGGCGCGGGCAGTTCGCGCATGTTTCAAGTGCGTGGCCCCATGATGGTTGCCAAAACCTGGAGCCAAGCCACCATGAAAAACGAGGTTTGGCAAAAAGACATGTCCATCATTTACCAAGCGCTTGACGATTTAAAAGTGCCTGCACCCTTGTTTGCTGCATGCATTCCTATTTACAACGCTGCCATGTCGCAAGGCCATGCGCTAGACGACACAGCCGCTGTGTATGCCGTGTTGGAAAGAATGGCAGGAGAGCGCTAAGTCGCTTTTAAATTTTGCCCAGTGCAGCCAACACTCGCTGAGGTGTAAATGGCTGCACGCTCACATTGGCATTGAGCGGTGCCAGGGCATCGTTGATGGCATTCATCACGGCGCCAGGTGCACCCGCTGTGCCTGCTTCGCCGGCCCCTTTGGCGCCAAGCTCTGAGGTTTTGGTGGGGGTTTGCACATGGCCAATGACCATGTCGGGCATCTCGCCTGCCATGGGCACCAAATAGTCTGCCATAGAGCCATTCAGCAATTGGCCGTCTTCGCTGTACATGCATTCTTCAAACATGGCGCCGCCAATGCCCTGAACAATACCACCCCGAATTTGTTCATCGACCAGCATGGGGTTGATGATGGTGCCGCAGTCTTCCACGCACCAGTGCTTGAGCAGTTTGACAAAGCCGGTTTCTGTATCGACCTCGACATACGAGGCTTGAATGCCATTGGTGAAAGTAAAACCATATTCACGCGGTGTGTAGTGCCGCGTGACTGTAAGCTCTGATTGAAAATTCATGGGCAATGTGTCGGGCCTGAAGTAGGCTACACGGCCCACTTCACTCAATGGCATTTGCTCTTGCCCACTGAGTTTGTCCACCACCACGCCATTGACCAAATCCAGGGTGGCAGATTCGACCTTCAAGATGGCTGCAGCCACATCCAAAATGTTTTTGCGCAAAACCTTGCCCGCTTGCAGCACCGCCTCGCCGCCAATGCCTGCGCCCCTTGATGCCCAAGTGCCACCGCCATAGGGCGTAATGGCTGTATCGCCTGTGATTACACGGACGTTTTCTACTTTGACACCCACTGCTGTGGCTGCAATTTGCGTAAACACGGCCTCTGTGCCCTGGCCTTGCTCGGTGACACTGACCAGCACATTGACCATGCCTGCAGGGTCGAGTCGAATGGTGGCGCCATCTTGTGCAGAGATGCGTGCACCGCCCACACCAT
This sequence comes from uncultured Burkholderiales bacterium, assembly GCA_937897495.1. Lineage (GTDB taxonomy): Bacteria > Pseudomonadota > Gammaproteobacteria > Burkholderiales > Burkholderiaceae_C > Limnohabitans_A. Next base: position 95 of record CALCBL010000655.1, on the reverse strand, counting down.
AAAAAGCAGGGGAGGGGTTGGTGACTTCAATCATGGCGGCCAGTCCGATGCCGCGGTAGATGCCCTTTGCGCGCAAATTGGCTTGCTCTAGACGC
>CALCBL010000654.1 GCA_937897495.1 uncultured Burkholderiales bacterium | reverse complement strand
CGTCAGCAAAGAAGAACCTAAAGGACTTTCTTTCGCTTTGACTTTCAAGACAAAGTTTTCGTACTGTTTGGCATAAGCAGCGTTTTGATAAGCTGTTAAAAATTCAATGCGTGTGGCTATCAAATCTTCTAAGCGATCACGCTTTTTGAACGAAATAATTTGCAGCGGTTTTAACAGCGCTTCAACTGCTGGCAATTGATGCGCTGCATGACGACCCCATTCAAAGGCCGTTAAATTTTGAGCAACAGCCACTTCGTTCAATTCGATGGCACGCTTCAAAGCATCAAGACTCAAGGGCACCCAGCCCTTTTGCCAGGCATAACCCAAAAGCATGGGGTTGATGTAAATCGTATCGCCCATCAATTGTGCTGAAAGATGGTCGGCATCAAATGAGGCCAAACCATGAAGTCCAACGGTAGAAGCAATGTCGGCGGCACAGCTGTCTGCAGGGTTTTGCCACTGTGTATTTTTAACAAACTCAGCCGTGGGCGTGCTGTGAGAATTCAAAGCAACGCGGGTTCTGCCTTCCATCATGCGCGACAAGGTTTCTTTGCCTGCCGCAACAATGGGGTCACATCCTAAAATTAAATCTGCTGCTGCCATGCTCACGCGTGTGGTTTGAATGTCATCTTGGTGTTTGGCCAATAAAACATGGCTCCAAGTTGCGCCGCCTTTTTGTGCCAAGCCAGCAGAGTCTTGAGTCACGATGCCAAGCCCGTCTAAGTGCGCCGCCATGCCTAAGAGCTGACCGATGGTGATCACACCTGTGCCGCCCACGCCTGCAACCACCACACCATAAGGCTGATGCGCGCCTCCTAAATCGGGTACCACTGGCAAAGGCAAAGTGGACAAAGTATCCCAGCTGAACTTTTGTTCTTTGTTTTTCTTCTTGAGTTGCCCACCTTCAATGCTGATGAAACTGGGACAAAAACCTTTGAGGCAACTGGTATCTTTGTTGCAAGTATTTTGATTGATGGCGCGTTTGCGTCCAAATTCAGTTTCAAGCGGCTCAACCGACAAACAATTGGACTGAACGCCACAATCACCACAGCCTTCACAGACCAACTCATTGATCATGACCCTTACAGCAGGATCTATCATGGTGCCACGCTTGCGACGGCGCCGCTTTTCAGTGGCGCAGGTCTGGTCATAAATAATGACCGTGCAGCCCTTCACTTCGCGCAGCACACGCTGCACGGCATCAAGCTCGTCGCGGTGATGAACCAAAACACCTTCGGCTAAAGCAACGCCGTCGTACTTTTCGGGCTCATCCGTCACAACCTTGATCACCATGGCGCCTTCAGCGCGCATGCTTTGCGCAATTTGAACAACCGTGTGTCCTTCAGCGCGCTCTCCGACCGGTTGACCACCCGTCATGGCAACCGCATCGTTGTACAAAATTTTGTAAGTGATGTTGACGCCAGCGGCAATGCTTTGGCGGATGGCCAAGATGCCGCTGTGAAAATAAGTGCCATCACCAATGTTGGCAAACACGTGTTTTTCGTTGCTGAAGTGTTGCTGGCCAATCCAAGGCGTGCCCTCACCCCCCATTTGCGTAAAGCCAACGGTGCTGCGGTCCATCCACACACTCATGAAATGACAACCAATGCCCGCCATGGCGCGCGAACCTTCGGGAACTTTGGTGCTGGTATTGTGGGGACAACCAGAGCAGAACCAAGGCATGCGATCTGCAGAGGGATTGAGCACCAAGCTGTTTTGTGCGCGCTCCTTGGCGTCGATCGTCTGCAGCAGCGCATCAATGCGGGCCAAAACATCAGAGGGTAAATCAAGTTTTTTAAGTCGTCTGGCCAGGGCCTTGGCAATCAAGGTGGGCGTGAGGTCGGCATTGGCGCGCAGCAGTCGATGCGCCATTGGATTGGGCACAGACCACTCGCCGCCAGAGTCGTCGCCTTCGAGCTCATCAAACTTACCCACAATGCGCGGGCGCTTTGAATCGGGCCAGTTGTAAAGTTCTTCCTTCAGTTGGTATTCAATGATTTGACGTTTTTCTTCAACCACCAAAATCTCTTTCAGGCCTTTGGCAAACTCACGCGTGCTTTGCGCCTCTAGTGGCCAAACAACCGAAACCTTGTGAACCCGAATACCCAAGCGTTGGCAGGTCTCGGTGTCTAAACCCAGATCTACCAAGGCTTGTCGAGTGTCGTTGTAGGCCTTGCCACTGGCCATGATGCCGTAACGGTCGTTGGGGCCTTCTATGACGTTGTGATTCAAACGATTGGCGCGGATGTAAGCCAGCGCAGCGTACCATTTGTAATCGAACAAGCGGGCCTCTTGATCAAGCGCCGCGTCAGGCCACCTGATGTGAACGCCGCCAGGGGGCATTTCAAAATCAGGCAAAACAATCTTGACCCGGTCGGCATTGATATCGGCAGTAGCGCTAGATTCAACAACTTCTTGAATGGTTTTCATGCCAGACCAGACGCCGGCAAAACGGCTTAGCGCAATGGCGTGAACACCCAAATCTAAAACCTCTTGAACAGAAGCAGGGAAGAACACTGGCAGGCCACAGGCCTTGAAAATATGATCGCTTTGGTGCGCTGCTGTGGAGCTTTTGGCAATGTGATCGTCACCAGCGACGGCCAAGACGCCGCCCCACGCCGTGGTGCCGGCCATGTTGGCGTGTTTGAACACGTCGGAACAACGGTCCACACCTGGCCCCTTGCCATACCAAATGCCAAAAACGCCATCTAGTTTTTGGCTGCCCGGTGGCGCAAACCCCAACTGTTGGGTGCCCCACAAGGCTGTGGCCGCGAGCTCTTCGTTCACGCCAGGCTGAAAAACGATGTTGTGTTTTTCAAGGTAAGACTTGGCCTTCCACAAAGCTTGGTCATAACCGCCCAAAGGCGAGCCGCGGTAGCCGCTGATGAGGGCGCCTGTTCGTTTGCCGGCCAATGCATCGCGCTCTTGCTGCAGCATTGGCAAGCGAACCAGGGCTTGAACGCCACTCATAAAGGCCCGACCAGACTTCAGGCTGTATTTGTCGTCAAGGGTGACATTGGCCAGTGCTTGGCGCAAATGTTCAGGCAAGGGAGCGTTCATGGTGTGCCACTTTCAAAAGCATGTAGGCGCAGTGTAGATCGACAAGGCTTATCTTGGAAGTAAAACCCATGCGCTCATATCTTGTTTAAGACGGCCGGCCAATTCGCCGGCTTCGTCGCCAGAGCCTACAAAATAGTCGGCACGCACGGCGCCGACGATGGCGCTGCCAGTATCTTGCGCAAAAACCAGCCTATTTAAAGGGGTTTGAGGCCCGCCGCTAGAAAGCCAGACCACAGAGCCGTAGGGAATGCTGCCAGGATCGACTGCAATGGACCTTCCTGGCGTTAAGGGGACACCCATCGCACCTTTAGGGCCCAAAAGAGCTTCGGCGCCTAGAAGGGCCTCCTCTTTGAAGAAAATGAAGCGTGGGTTGCGCGCCATGAGCTCATTGGTTCTGCGCGGATTTTGAGCAAGCCAAGCCTTGATGCCCGGCCAGGTTGCATCCTTGGTGAGGTTTTGATCGAGCAGCCATCGGCCAATGCTTTGGTAAGGGTGCTCGTTGGTGCCTGCGAAGGCCAATCTGATTTGGGTGCGACGGCCATCGCGCTCAGTGAGCCACAAGCGTCCCGACCCCTGAATGTGAAGCACCATGGCATCTACGGGGCTGGCAATGTAGGCGATTTCTTTGCCCTTGAGGGCGGCTTGGGCGGCGGGCAATTTGGCAATCTCTTCTCTGCTGTACCAAGGAGAGCGTGCTTTTAAATTGGCGGGAACGCCATACAAGGGCACTTCAAAGCCAGGCCTTGGCGTTCGAGAGGCTTCAAAAACAGGTTCGTAATAAGCCGTCAAGAGCCCATTGGCTGGCGCTGCGCTGGCATTTAAATGTTCAACCCGAAAGGGTTGAAAGTTTTCCATCACCCAGGTTTT
>CALCBL010000653.1 GCA_937897495.1 uncultured Burkholderiales bacterium | reverse complement strand
TCTTTTTCAATGTCCATGGAGTCTAGAACTTGCGATTGCATTTCGCGCTCTTGCAAACCACCGCAACGTTGAATCAACCGATCGGCGAGTGTCGATTTGCCATGATCGATGTGCGCAATGATGGAGAAATTTCTGATGTGATTCATCAAGGACCAGCTACAAGTGTTTGAGATTCAAAGAAAGACAAGAAAAAAGGGCGCGTCGAATGAGGACGCGCCCTGAACCAACAATCAATGGCAACTGCGATAGTTGGGACTTCATTGTAGGCAAAAAGCCAGACACGTACAGCCCCAAAACAGCACTTTGCAGGTCGTTGCAAGCTTGCAACAGAAAACTTATCAACAACTTATTCACAAACAAGGGTCGCTTAAAATGAATAACTTGTGGGTGTTCTGTGGATCACCGGTGGACTGATGTGGGAGATCCCACATTGTGAAGCCACCCCTGCTTTTTTTGTCATGAATATTGGTTCAAGAGCCCAGATTTTAACCATTTTCGAAAATCAACTTGCCAAAAAGTTAGTGATTACAAACATAAAAATATTTTTAAAGCGTGGCAAACCCTGTGGTTCCAAAGGGACTCTTGACAAGCGCAAGATCAAGGAATTGGGCGAACTAGCGCAAATCGAGTTAACTCACCGCGCCTAAAGAGGACGTTCACTGGTTTTGACTTGTCCAATTTGCTCAAGGCCGCAGCAAAGTCTTTGACTTGGCTGACCTCGATGTTGCCCACCGCCAAAATCACGTCGCCTTCTCTCAACCCTGCTCTGATAGCAGGCTCGATCAAGCTTTCGACTCTAACGCCACCTTTGATCTTCAATTCTGATTTTTGCGTCTCGGTTAAATCGGCAACCACCAATCCTAGGCCTTGAACAGAATTAGCCGCCTTCGGTTTTTCTTCAACTTGAACAGGTTTTTGAGCCACTTTTTCTGGCTCCAACTCCGCAATCACAATGCTCAACTCTTTGGTTGCGCCGCGCCTGAAAATGGTCAAGTTACTTTTTGTCCCAGGCTTTGTATTTCCGACCAATCGAGGCAGATCGGAAGACTTTTCAATTGGCTTGCCATCGATCTTGATGATCACATCGCCGGGCTCCAACCCGGCCTTGTCGGCAGGCGCACCTGGCTCAATCCGGTTGATGAGTGCGCCCTGCGCTTTGCCTAAACCAATCGATTCAGCAAGCTCTTTGGTCACTTGCTCAATTTGAACGCCAATGCGTCCACGTGTCACACGGCCAATGGTGCGCAATTGGTCACTGACGCGCATGGCCTCGTCCATGGGAATGGCAAAAGAAATGCCCATGAACCCGCCAGAGCGAGAGTAAATTTGACTGTTGATACCAACCACTTCACCTCGCATGTTAATGAGAGGCCCACCTGAATTGCCAGGGTTAATGGCAACGTCTGTTTGGATAAAAGGCACGTAGTCACCGGTGTCACGCTGCTTGGCGCTCACAATGCCGGCCGTGACGGAGTTGTCAAGGCCGAATGGTGAGCCAATGGCCATCACCCACTCACCGACTTTTAAGCGCGACACATCACCCACCTTCACGGCAGGAAGTCCCGTGGCTTGGATTTTGACAACCGCCACATCCGTGCGTTTGTCGGCGCCAATTATTTTGGCTTTGAATTCGCGTTTGTCTGGCAAGGTCACCAGAATCTCATCGGCACCGTCAACCACATGGGCATTGGTCATGATGAAGCCATCCGCTGTCAAAATAAATCCTGAGCCGACGCCCCTGGGTTGCGACTCTTCGGGTGCTGGCGTTCGGCCTTGGCGAGGCGCCTGCCTGGGGGCATTGGGCGCATTTGGCGTGTTGGGCATTGGAATGCCAAAGAATCGACGAAACAATTCTTGGGTTTCTTCGTCCATGCCACCACCACTGCTGGCTGGGCTGCGGGCTTTTTCAAGCGTGCGAATATTGACCACCGACGGGCCCACTTGTTCGACCAACTCCGTGAAGTCAGGCAATCCCCTGACGATGGTTTGCTGTGCAAGTGCATGGCTAGGGGCAAGCGCAAATGTGAGAAGCCCCAAAGACAAAAACAGGGCAAGCAAAACACCCGGCGATTTAAAACCCATTAGTTTCATAAGCTACCCAAACTCCAATTTAATCTCTGCACAGAAAACTCATTCTGATTGCGAATATACAGCGCAACGAAATCCATGCCAACGCTCAGGGAATGAACGCTTTGCAACCCAAAACCACTGCGTGCTTGATGTTGAATTGAGCACTGAGACGAATAGATATTGCTGAAAATCCAAATGTACGCGGATTGCGTAACCGCCATCCAAAGGAGGGTCAATGAGGGCCCGATTCAAATGGATGCTAGAAGCTGGGCTGGGCGCCACCGCAAGCGCCTGAGTTGGCACAGAAATCACAGACTGAACTTGCCAAGCATGTCCATCCCAGCACAGCCAACTTTTAGCCACTCGACTTTTCAAACTGTAGACAGAAAAAAACGTCAGCAACACCCATGTGCCAAACAAGATTGCCGCTGGCCAGCCTTCAAAAAGGCCCACCAACAAACTGGCGCTGAGCGCCAAAAAAGAGAGCGTTGCAAGGCCAATGGGCCAATAAGCAGCCCAAAAAAAACGCCCCACCGGGTATTCGACCGATGGCGCGTTTTGATTCAAAGGAATTAGATCCGACGGAAAACCAAGCTGCCGTTGGTGCCACCGAAACCAAAGTTATTTTTCAACGCGTATTCAATGTTGACGTCGCGTGCGGTATTGGCACAGTAATCCAAATCGCATTCTGGATCTTGGTTGTCCAAGTTGATAGTGGGCGGCACTTTTTGATGGTGCAAAGCCAAGACCGTGAAAATGCTCTCAATGCCACCCGCACCGCCCAACAAGTGCCCCGTCATGGACTTGGTAGAGCTGACCAAGGTTTTCTTGGCGTGATCACCCAAGGCTGCTTTGATGGCATTGGTTTCGTTGACATCACCCAAAGGTGTGGAGGTGCCATGAGCGTTCAGGTAACCTACTTGATCGGGATTGACGCCCGCATTGCGCATGGCAGACACCATGGCTCGACGTGGTCCGTCCATGCTGGGCGCAGTCATGTGCCCCGCATCAGCGCTCATGCCATAGCCACAAACTTCTGCATAAATTTTGGCACCGCGAGCTTTAGCGTGCTCATATTCCTCGACCACCATGACACCAGCGCCTTCACCCAAGACAAAACCGTCTCGGTCTTTGTCCCAAGGGCGGGATGCTGCTGCAGGATTGTCGTTGCGTGTGGACAAGGCGCGCATGGCTGCAAAGCCGCCCAAGCCCAGTGGCGAAATGGTGGCTTCAGAGCCGCCTGCCACCACCACGTCGGCGTCGCCATATTCAATCATGCGGCTGGCTTCGCCAATGCAATGAAGGCCTGTGGTGCAAGCAGTGACAACAGCCAAGTTAGGGCCCTTGAAACCAAAACGCATAGACACATGGCCAGCAATCATGTTGATGATAGAAGCTGGCACAAAGAATGGAGAAATGCGGCGAGGGCCGCGCGCTGTGTACTCGACATGCGTTTGCTCAATCATGGGCAAACCGCCAATGCCAGAACCAATCACGCAAGCGATGCGTGTGGCCAACTCATCGTCTAAGGCTTCGCCCGTGGGCAAGCCAGCATCTGCTACAGCTTGCGCGGCTGCAGCAATGCCGTAATGGATAAAGGAATCCATCGTGCGCGCCTCTTTGGCGCTGATGTACTGCTCCAAATTGAAACCCTTTACCTCGCCTGCAATTCTGCAGGCGAAAGCGGAGGTGTCAAATTTGGAGATTAGACCAATGCCCGACTGGCCTGCTAAGAGATTGGCCCATGCCTCTGCCACCGTGTTTCCAACGGGGCTGATACATCCCAGGCCCGTAACAACAACGCGGCGACGGGTCATCTCAGATCAAGCCTTTTTGCTTTGGGCGTAGTCAATCGCCGCTTTGACAGTGGTGATCTTCTCAGCGTCTTCATCTGGAATTTCAATGCCAAATTCATCTTCTAAAGCCATCACCAGTTCTACGGTGTCAAGTGAGTCTGCACCCAGGTCAGCAACGAATGCTTTCTCGGGTGTGACTTGTGACTCTTCAACGCCGAGTTGCTCAGCAATGATTTTTTTGACACGTGCTTCGATATCGCTCATGGATTCCCTCTGAGGGTTGTAAAAAAGGAGATTTTATCAGGTCATATGCATGCCGCCATTGACATGCAATTCCTGACCCGTTACGTAAGCTGCCAAAGGACTGGCCAAATAGGACACTGCGTGGGCAATATCCTCTGGTAAACCCAGTTTGCCCAATGGAATTTGAGCCATCAGGGCTTGGTGCTGCGCCTCTGGCAATGCGGCCGTCATGTCTGTGGCAATGAAGCCTGGCGCCACACAATTGACTGTGATGTTGCGACTTCCCAACTCTCGGGCCAAAGCGCGGGTCATGCCGGCCACACCGGCCTTGGCAGCAGCGTAATTGGCTTGTCCTGGGTTGCCAGCAGCACCGACCACGCTGGTGATGCTGATAATTCGGCCATAGCGCTGCTTCATCATGGGACGCATCACAGCGCGGCTCATGCGAAAAACAGCCTTCAAATTGGTGTCCAAAACTGCATCCCAATCGTCGTCTTTCATGCGCATGGCCAA
>CALCBL010000652.1 GCA_937897495.1 uncultured Burkholderiales bacterium | reverse complement strand
GCCAGCTTCACTGTTTTTGAAACTTTTTGGCCCAACTTTTTGACGACCACCGCTGCTTCGCGGATGTCTTCAATGCGGCTGTTGGTGCATGAACCGATGAACACTTTGTCCACAAAAATATCGTTGAGCGCCTTACCAGGTTGGAGTCCCATGTAGGTCAAAGCCCGTTCAATGGCGCCACGTTTATTGGCGTCTTTTTCTTTGTCGGGATCGGGCACGTTGTCGTTGATGCCCAAAACCATTTCGGGTGAAGTGCCCCAAGTGACTTGCGGCACGATGTCAGATGCGTTGATTTCTACCAAAGCATCAAAGTGCGCGCCTGCGTCGGATTGCAATGTTTTCCAGTAAGTGACGGCGTGATCCCACTCTACGCCAGTGGGTGAAAGCAAACGGCCTTTCACATACTCAATGGTCTTTTCGTCAACGGCCACCAAGCCAGCGCGAGCGCCCGCTTCAATGGCCATGTTGCAAACGGTCATGCGAGCTTCCATGGACAAAGCACGAATGGCTGAGCCGCCAAATTCGATGGTGTAACCCGTGCCGCCGGCAGTGCCAATTTTTCCGATGATAGCCAACACAATGTCTTTGCCAGTGATGCCCTTGGCCACAGTACCTTCAACCTTGATGAGCATGTTCTTGGCCTTTCTGGCCAACAGTGTTTGCGTGGCCATGACGTGCTCAACCTCGCTGGTACCGATGCCATGAGCCAGCGCACCAAATGCGCCATGCGTCGAAGTATGTGAGTCGCCACAGACCACGGTCATGCCGGGCAGCGTAGCGCCGTTCTCAGGCCCAATGACGTGAACAATGCCCTGACGTTTTGACATGAAGGGGAAAAATGCGGCAGAGCCAAATTCGGCAATGTTGCTATCAAGTGTGGTAATTTGCTCTTTGCTGATGGGGTCGGTGATGCCGTCGTAGCCTAATTCCCAGCCTGTGGTGGGCGTATTGTGGTCGGCAGTGGCCACAATGGAGCTCACGCGCCAAACTTTTCGGCCAGCCTGCCTCAAACCCTCAAAGGCTTGGAGGCTGGTGACTTCATGGACCAGGTGGCGGTCAATGTACAAGACGGCGGTGCCGTCTTCTTCAGTGTGGACGACATGTTCGTCCCAAATTTTGTCGTAAAGCGTACGTTGCATGGTGCTTCCTAGGGTCAAGCCCCAAATTTTAGCTGATTACCAATATTGCTCGTGCTGTATTTGCAGGGTAGGATCAATAGAATTGCGCCTTGAAAAGCTATAGTGTCGGGTGGCCGATCTTAGAAATTCAAGCCTAATTAATCAGTTAACTTTTTATTGAGACTTTTCCCATGACTACTGTCCACCCAAGTGACAATGTTTTAGACAGCAAAGTTGCCCCTAGCCCGCAACGCATTGGTGTTCCAAGAGAGATTTTCCCTGGCGAAAAGCGAGTTGCCACCGTGCCCGATGTGGTCACCAAGCTGACCAAGCTTGGCTTTGCGGTGGTGGTCGAGCAAGGCGCAGGAGATCTGGCCGACCTTTCTGACCAAGCTTATGAGCAAGCCGGGGCAAGCATTGCGCCTAGCGCAGCAGCGCTTTGGAGTGGTAGCGACATCGTCTTCAAGGTCCGTGCGCCTACAGCCGAGGAAGTTGCCCTCATGCACGAAGGCCAGACCCTCATCGGTTTCTTGTGGCCCGCTCAAAACCCCGATTTGATGCAGCAACTGGCTGCCAAAAAAGTTACCGCACTGTCCATTGACGCTTTGCCGCGCACCCTTAGCCGCGCCCAAAAAATGGACGCTCTGACGTCTATGGCCGGTGTGAGTGGCTACCGTGCTGTGGTCGAAGCGGCAGGTGCTTTCGGCCGCTTCTTCAATGGTCAAATTACGGCTGCGGGCAAAGTGCCTCCCGCC
>CALCBL010000651.1 GCA_937897495.1 uncultured Burkholderiales bacterium | reverse complement strand
GCCCATAGAGAACGTATTTGAAAGCACCCGAGTGCCAGGCTTCATGGCCAAGATGCTAGGTCGCAACTGAGCATTCAACTCTTCCAATAAATACATGGTGACCACAGTCGCTTTAGAAAAATCTTCTTGGAAGATGTCGCCATGCACAATGCGCACGCGATCGCCAACGCCGGCTCTTTGGGCATTGCGCTGCGCCAAGGCGGCCAAGTCTTTGTTGTATTCAATGCCCCAGGCCTTGGCGCCAAATTGACGTGCAGCCGCGATGGGAATTTTGCCGTCACCTGCGCCCAAATCTACCAACTCGTCATTTGGCACCACCTCTGCGGCTTCCAACAACTTGAAAACCAAGTCATCGCTCGTTGGCAACCACATGACATCCTTGCCCATCTGCCCTCTCTTGGGGGCATAGGTTTCAGTTTGCAACACGCTACAAGCCTGCAAGCCTGCGATGGCTACCCCAAGGCAGAGGGATAAGCGCAAGGCGCGTAAAAGTCGACAGAGGTGTGAGTTTTTGTAAAAGTAAATCATGGTTTCACAGTGTATTTCAATCTGAATGTATTCGAGTCTTCGCAGATGCGCATGGGAACTGAGGGTAAATCCTGAATCCAGAAATTTTTCATTATGTTTTGATGCAAATCAAATCAGTCATTGTCCTAGATTGAAATTTAAAAAGGAAATACATGACCACTACAAATGAACCCTCTGAATCTAGAAGATTTTTCTTGGCCAGCTCTGCTTTGGCCACTGCAGGTGCACTGAGCGCCACGGATGCAGCAGCTCAAGGTGCCAGTCCTGCGTTGCAAGAAGTGGCGGGGCAAGCGCACTGGACGGTCAAAAAAGTAGATGCTGAGTCGGTCAAGCTCTTCATGTGGAATAAAAAACTGGCCAATCCGCCTAAGGCTTTTCGCGGCAGCATTTTGTTTGTGCATGGCTCATCGATGGCTTCCACCCCTGTGTTTGATTTACAAATAAAAGGTCGAAACGATTCCTCCCTTATGGATTGGTTCGCTAGACAAGGTTACGACACTTGGTGCTTTGATTGCGAGGGCTATGGGCGCTCAGACAAAACCCGCAATGTCAATGCCAACATTGCATGTGGCGCAGATGACCTGGCAGCAGTCAGCGAGTACATCATGAAAGCCAATGGGGGTCAGAAATTATTGACCTATGGCTCATCTTCTGGCGCCTTACGGGCCGCACTGTTTGCTCAAAGACATCCTGAACGCGTAGCACGGATGGTTTTGGATGCGATGGTGTGGACAGGCCAAGGCAGTCCGACACTGGCAGAACGGAAAAAACGCCTACCTGCCTATTTGGCAAGCAATCGCAGACCAATTGATCGCGACATGATTCGCAGCATTTT
>CALCBL010000650.1 GCA_937897495.1 uncultured Burkholderiales bacterium | reverse complement strand
CGCCAAGATTTTTTAAACAAGCCTGCACCTGCGCAGCGTTTTGCAGGCCGCACAGGACCCCTGAAATTGTGGGTGGTAGGCGGCAGTTTGGGTGCGCAAGCTTTGAATGACTTGGTACCCAAAGCATTGGCTTTGTTGCCAGAGCACAAGCGTCCCGTTGTGGTTCATCAAAGTGGTGCCAAACAAATTGATGCGCTCAAATCCAACTACGCCAAAGCAGGCGTGCAGGCCGAGCTAACCCCCTTCATTGAAGACACGGCGCAAGCTTTTGCCGAAGCCGATCTGATCATCTGCCGATCGGGTGCCAGCACCGTGACCGAAATTGCGGCCATTGGCGCGGCTGCCATTTATGTGCCATTCCCCTTTGCCGTGGACGATCATCAAACTACCAATGCGAATTTTTTGGTGGCTCAAGGTGGTGGCTGGCTCATGCCTCAAGCGCAACTCAGCGCTGAAGCCTTGGCAGAACGCCTTGGCAGCATCACACGTGAAGAATTGCTGGCCTGTGCAGAAAAAGCATGGGCCCTCAAAAAGACCGAAGCGACCCGCGAAGTGGTGGCTGCTTGCGAGGTATTGGCCGCATGAAACACGCCATTCGTCACATTCACTTCATTGGCGTTGGCGGTGCCGGCATGAGTGGCATTGCCGAAGTCTTGTTCAATTTGGGTTACACCATTTCAGGCTCCGACTTGTCTGACAGCAGCACCCTCAGGCGCTTGGCAGCATTGGGCATACAAACGCATGTGGGGCACAGTGCCGAAAACGTCAAGAGTGCCGATGCTGTTGTCACATCAACTGCCGTGAAAGCCGACAACCCCGAAGTGTTGGTCGCTAGGTCGCGCCATATTCCAGTAGTGCCACGCGCAGTCATGCTGGCGGAGTTGATGCGCATGAAGCAGGGCATTGCCATTGCGGGTACCCACGGGAAAACCACCACCACCAGTTTGGTGGCCAGCGTGTTGGCTGAAGCGGGCCTGGATCCGACCTTTGTCATTGGCGGTCGATTGAACAGTGCAGGCACCAATGCCAAGTTGGGAACGGGTGACTACATCGTGGTGGAAGCCGATGAATCAGATGCCTCTTTCTTGAATTTGTTGCCTGTGATGTCGGTGGTGACCAACATTGATGCTGACCACATGGAAACCTATGGTCATGACTTTGAAAAGTTGAAGTCGGCCTTTGTTGAATTTCTACACCGCATGCCGTTTTATGGCACGGCCATTGTGTGTTCAGACGACCCGGGTGTGCAGAGCATTGTTGATCAGTTGGCTCGCCCCGTGACCACCTACGGGCTTGAAGAAGGCGCACAAATTAGAGCGATTGAAGTGAGGGCAGACCATGGAAAAATGCATTTCACGGTACAGCGTCGCAACGGCGTGGTCTTACCGGATCTGCCCATAGTTCTGAACTTACCGGGCTTGCACAATGTCTTGAATGCATTGGCCGCAGTTTCTGTGGCGGTGGAGTTGGGTGTTGATGATGCAGCCGTGCAGCGCGCCTTGGCTCACTTCAAAGGCGTTGGCCGACGCTTCCAGCGTTATGGTGAAGTGAAGCTCTTGAAGCAAGCGGGCAGCTTTACTTTGATTGACGACTACGGCCACCACCCTGTTGAAATGGCAGCCACGCTGGCTGCTGCCCGCGGCGCATTTCCTGGCCGCCGTTTGGTATTGGCATTTCAGCCGCATCGCTACAGCCGAACACGCGATTGCTTTGAAGATTTTGTGAGCGTCATCAGCCAAGGTGCAGACACGGTTTTGTTGTCAGAAGTTTATGCGGCAGGAGAGGCGCCGATCGTGGCGGCAGATGGTCGATCTTTATCTCGTGCACTGCGTGTGGCCGGTAAAATTGAGCCCGTTTTTATTGATAAAATTGAGGCCATGGCGCAGGCTATTTTTGACAATGCAAAAGACGGTGACATTGTCATTTGCATGGGTGCCGGCACGATTGGTGCGGTGCCTGCCCAAGTTCAAAAAATGGGAGGTGCTGCATGAGCGCAGCTTCTCAGAATTTTGGCAAAGTGGCTGTGCTCATGGGCGGTCAATCGGCCGAGCGCGAAATTTCTTTCATGTCAGGCCAAGGGGTTCTGACTGCCTTGAAGGCGCAAGGTATTGATGCACACGCTTTCGATCCTGCAGAGCGCAATTTGTTCGAGCTTCAAAAAGAAGGTTTTCAACGCTGCTTCATAGCACTCCATGGCCGATTTGGCGAAGATGGCACTGTGCAAGGCGCGCTTGAATTGTTGGGCATTCCCTACACAGGGTCGGGTGTGATGGCCTCTAGCATTGCCATCGATAAAACCATGACCAAGCGGATTTGGCTGTCAGAAAATGTACCCACACCGCACTATGTGCTGCTTCAGCAAAATGACATGGGACCCGAAGCCCAAGCACGTGTGCTTCAAAGCTTGGGTCTACCGCTCATTGTGAAGCCCGCCCGAGAGGGATCTTCCATTGGTGTGACCAAAGTGACGCAGGCCAGCGAATTGCCCAAAGCGCTTGAAGATGCCGCTCAATGCGATGCCGATATTTTGTGCGAACAGTTCATTTCAGGCGATGAAGTCACATGTCCTATTTTGGGTGAGGGTGACTCGGCCATTGCACTGCCAGTCATTCGCATCGTTGCACCCTCTGGCAACTATGACTATCAAAATAAATACTTCACAGATGACACCCAGTACTTGATACCCTCGGGCCTGACAGAAGCTGAAGAAAAAGCCATTCAAGCCCATGCCGTCAAAGCTTATCAAGTCTTGGCGTGCAAAGGCTGGGGCCGTGTTGACGTCATGATCGATGAACAAACGCGTCAGCCCTATCTTTTGGAAATCAACACTTCGCCTGGCATGACCAGCCACTCCTTGGTGCCTATGTCAGCCAAAGCGGCAGGCATGAGTTACGAGGCCTTGTGCATTCACCTTCTGGCTTCTGCCAGCTTGGAGCATTCAAGCGCCTCGAAAGGTGACGCATGAAAAAACCAATCGTCTTGCCCATGGATGTGCGGCTTATGCAATGGACCTCCATCGGCTTATTTGTTCTGGCCTTGGTTTTGTGTGTGGCCAGCAGCATCAGTTGGCTGCTGCGGCATCCCGTCTTTTCCATTCAAAGCATCACGGTGCGCGGTAATGTGACGCACAGCAACCCTGTCATGTTGCGGGCCAATGTGGTGCCGCAACTCACGGGTAATTTCTTTACTTTGAACTTGATTCAAGCCCGACATGCTTTTGAGCAAATTCCTTGGATTCGATCTGCGCTAGTGCGGCGAGAATTTCCCAATCGTTTGTCAGTGACCTTAGACGAATTTCAGCCTGTGGCGCAATGGGGCGGCGAAGGCGATGGTAAATTTTTGAGCCTAGAGGGCGCTATCTTTGAAGTGAATGCAGACGAAGTGGACAGCGACAAGTTGCCCATCTTAAAGGGGCCAGAATCACAGGCCAAAATTGTTTTGGAGATGTTCAAATTTCTGAAAC
>CALCBL010000649.1 GCA_937897495.1 uncultured Burkholderiales bacterium | reverse complement strand
CTGAAATTTATGGACATGTGGAAGCCATGGAATATGCGCAAGCGCATCTGCTTGCTGCTGGCATGTTGGTCTTTTCTTTTGTGGTCTTGTTGGCCTTGGCCTTGATGAACCGGCGGCAAAGGCAGGTGGTTTAAAAATGCTTCACCTGCAAGTTAAGTTGAACCGCAAAGAGTTTCTACTGGACGTAGGCCTACAACTGCCTGAGCAGGGGATTACGGCCATATTTGGTCCCTCAGGTTCTGGCAAAACGAGTTTGTTGCGCGCGGTTGCTGGTTTGGAAAAAATCCAGCAAGGACGTATTCAAGTGGGTACTTCTATCTGGCTAGACACTGCGCAGAGAATCTGCATTCCAACTTGGCAACGACCTTTAGGATATGTCTTTCAAGAATCCAGTTTGTTACCCCATCTGAGCGTTACAGAGAATTTGAACTTTGGCTTGAAGCGCGCATGGAAGTCTGCAAGCAGTGAGCAGACAGAAGCGAACAAAGCTTTGCAGGCTTCTATTGAACTCTTGGGCATTGGCAGTTTGTTGCAACGAATGCCCGCTGAACTATCGGGTGGTGAACGTCAGCGCGTTGCCATTGCGCGGGCCATTGCCATGCAGCCGCAATTGCTATTAATGGACGAGCCTTTGGCCTCATTGGACGCTGCGCGTCGTCAAGAAATTTTCCCTTGGCTTGCTAGGTTGCGTGATGAGTTGAAGATACCCATGTTGTATGTCACTCACTCTGCTGAAGAGGTGACTCGCCTTGCCGATCACTTGGTGGTGTTGGACCAAGGACATGTCAAAGCACAAGGTTCTGTGAGCGCGGTCCTGACACAGGTCGTGAACCCGGTGGTTGTGGGCGAAGATGCTGGCGCGCTGATTGCGGGTTGCATAGGTGCGGTAGATGCGCAGTGGCATTTATCACGCGTCGATTTTGACGGCGGTTGTATTTGGATGCGCGATGCTGGACTGCCTGTTGGCAAAGCGGTGCGCATTCGCATCTTGGCGCGTGATGTGAGTTTGGCTATATCAGAGCCAACAAACACGAGCATTCAAAACCAACTGCGAGGAAGCATTCAAAGCATGACGCCAGACAAGCATCCATCTCAGGTGATGGTGGTTTTGAAGTGTGGCGCAGAAGAAGTTCTTGCCAGGGTGACCAAGCGCGCCGTCAACGAATTGGCCTTGCAAGTAGGCATGCCTGTTTGGGCGCAAGTGAAGTCGGTGGCCCTGGTGGCTTGAACTAAATCCAAAAGCTACTCGGTGGGTTGATTCAATAGGGTATTTCGTTCTATATGCATTATTTGTATAAACAAACAACAAATGATTCGTTTGAGTTTTGAAGGATGGGTTTCACAATCGCGTCCTTACTCAATTGAGACGCATCATGAACAACATCAAATCCATCGCCGCAGCCGCTTTGCTGGCCGTTTCTGGCCTCAACGTCTCCGCCCAAACATTGCTGAACGCCTCCTACGACGTGGCCCGCGAGTTTTACAAAGAATACAACTCGGCCTTTGTGGCCAACTACAAAAAGACCACTTGCAAAGACTTGAAGATTGACCAGGCCCACGGTGGCTCTAGCGCTCAAGCTCGCGCCGTCAACGACGGTCTCGATGCCGATGTGGTCACCATGAACACCACCACCGACATCGAGTTCTTGGCCAGCAAAGGCATCGTGGCAGCCGATTGGACCAAACGCTATCCACACAGCGCATCGCCCACCAGCTCCACCATGCTGTTCCTCACCCGCAATGGCAATCCCAAAAACATCAAAGACTGGGACGACCTCATCAAGCCTGGCATTCAAGTCATTGTGGTCAACCCCAAAACAGGTGGCAATGGCCGCATGGCCTATTTGGCCGCGTGGGGCTATGTGCGCAAAAAAGGCGGCACTGAAGCCGATGCTGCAGCCTTTGTGGCCAAGCTCTACAAAAACGTGCCTGTATTGGCCAAGGGCGGTCGTGATGCCACCACCATCTTCTTGCAACGCAACATTGGCGATGTGTTGGTGACTTTTGAATCAGAAGTGATTTCTGTAGACAACGAGTTTGGTGCCGGCAAAGTAGATGCCATCCATCCTTCCATCAGCATCGTGGCCGAAAACCCCGTGGCAGTTGTGGAGCGCACTGTCAACAAAAAGGGTACTGCCGATTTGGCCAAGGCCTATTTGAACTACCTTTACTCTGATGAAGCACAAGAGATTGCCGCCAAGCACGCCTTGCGCCCTAGCAACCCTGCCATCTTGAAAAAATACAGCAAGACCTTCAAGCCTTTGCAGTTGTTCACTGTGAATGAAGTGTTTGGCTCTTTCGCTGAAGCGCAAAAAGTGCACTTCAACGACGGTGGCAATTTCGACAAGCTGTACACCGTTAAGTAATTCATGCTCTCTCGTTCCGCAGCGGCAGCCCCTGTCAAGCGCAGGGCGCCCGCCCGAGTTTTGCCCGGTTTCAAGATCACCTTGGGGTACACCTTGATGTACCTCTGTTTGATTGTGCTCATTCCATTGTCGGCGCTGGTGTTCAAAACATTCACGCTCACATGGGATCAGTTTTGGGATGCGGTCACAGGACCACGCGTCATGGCGTCCTATCGCCTTACCTTTGGCGCATCTTTGATTGCTGCTTTGGTCAATGTGGTGTTTGGTTTGCTGGTGGCCTGGGTGCTGGTGCGCTATCAGTTCTTTGGCAAAAAAATTGTTGATGCTTTGGTGGACTTGCCTTTTGCATTGCCCACCGCGGTGGCTGGTATTTCTTTAACGGCATTGTTGGCCGGCAACGGTTGGGTGGGGCAGTACCTAGAGCCTATGGGCATTCAATTGGCCTTTAATGCCAACGGCATTGTGATTGCGCTCATCTTCATTGGTTTACCGTTTGTGGTTCGCACAGTGCAGCCTGTGCTGGAAGATGCAGAAAAAGAATTGGAAGAAGCTGCCACTTGTTTGGGCGCTTCACGTTGGCAAACTTTTACGCGCGTTATTTTTCCTTCTATTGCTCCAGCCTTGCTTACAGGCTTTGCCATGGCCTTTGCGCGGGCTATTGGTGAATACGGCTCTGTCATTTTCATTGCGGGCAACATGCCCATGATTTCTGAAATCACACCGCTCATCATCATTGGCAAGTTAGAGCAATACGACTACGCGGGTGCTACTGCAGTGGCCACTGTCATGTTGGTCATCTCCTTCATCTTGCTCTTGGTCATCAATGGCTTGCAAACTTGGCAGCGCCGTCATTCAGGAGCGCCTGTATGAGCACGCCCATTATTCGCCGAGCAGAAGCAGGCACCACTGAAGCGCCTTGGGTGCGCTATACGCTCATCGGTATTTCGCTCGTCTTCTTATTTTTATTCTTGGTCTTGCCTCTGGCTGCAGTTTTTGCAGAAGCATTGCGCAAAGGCTTCGACGCTTATTGGGAAGCGCTTAAAGAACCCGATGCATGGTCGGCCATTCGACTCACACTGATCACGGCGCTCATTGCAGTGCCCCTCAATTTGGTATTTGGTGTATCTGCCGCATGGTGCATTGCCAAATACGAATTCAAAGGTAAATCGGTGCTGACCACCTTGGTGGACTTGCCGTTCTCGGTATCACCTGTGGTGGCTGGCTTGGTGTATGTGTTGATGTTTGGTGCCCAGGGCTGGTTTGGTCCTTGGCTGCAAGAGCATGACCTGAAAGTGATCTTTGCAGTGCCAGGCATTGTGTTGGCCACCATCTTTGTCACATTTCCCTTCATTGCACGCGAACTCATTCCCCTCATGCAAGCACAGGGCAACGAGGAAGAGCAGGCCGCCATTGTGTTGGGTGCTACAGGCTGGCAAACATTTTGGTATGTCACGCTGCCCAACATCAAATGGGGTTTGATTTACGGCGTGATTTTGTGCAACGCGCGCGCCATGGGTGAGTTTGGTGCGGTGTCGGTGGTGTCTGGCCATATTCGCGGGCAGACCAACACCATGCCCTTGCACGTTGAAATTTTGTACAACGAGTACCAATCGGTGGCCGCTTTTGCAGTGGCGTCTTTGTTGGCTTTGCTGGCGCTGGTTACCTTGGTGATCAAGTCGGTGGCCGAGTGGCGCCACGAACGCGAGATGAAAGCCATTGGCCAATTATCACCAGAAAATACCCAGACAGCTTCTGCAACACTGTCAGTGAAAGCCGCATCATGAGCATCGAAATTAGAAATGTCCACAAACAGTTTGGCAATTTTCACGCACTGCGTGATGTGAGTCTTGACATTGACTCCGGCGAGTTAGTGGCCTTGCTCGGTCCATCAGGCTGTGGCAAAACCACCTTGCTGCGCATCATTGCGGGCTTAGAAACAGCCGACACTGGCACCATTGCCTTCAGTGGTGAGGACACCACGCACGTGCATGTGCGCGAGCGCCAAGTGGGTTTTGTGTTTCAACACTACGCCTTGTTTCGCCATATGACGGTGTTTGAGAACGTCGCATTTGGCCTGCGCATGAAGCCGCGAAATCAGCGTCCAACAGATTCAGTCATCCAACAAAAAGTGCACGACCTGTTGAATTTGGTGCAACTCGATTGGCTGGCCGATCGCTACCCTTCACAACTCTCTGGTGGGCAGCGTCAGCGCATTGCATTGGCGCGTGCCTTGGCGGTAGAACCTAAAGTGTTGTTGCTCGATGAGCCCTTTGGCGCGCTCGATGCCAAAGTGCGCAAAGAGTTGCGCCGCTGGTTGCGCCGCCTGCACGACGATTTGCATGTCACCAGTATTTTTGTCACGCATGACCAAGAGGAAGCTTTGGAAGTGGCCGACCGCGTGGTGCTCATGAACAGCGGCCGTGTCGAGCAAATTGGCTCGCCTCAAGAAGTGTGGGACCATCCTGCCAGCCCCTTTGTGTATGGCTTCTTAGGCGATGTGAATTTGTTCCATGGCCGAGCGCACGAAGGAGAAATGCGTATCGGTGGCGACAGCGCTGTGAGCCTTAACAGCCCCGAGCATCAGTTCGTGCAAGACAGCAAGGCCTTTGCCTATGTGCGTCCGCATGACATTGAAGTAAAGCGCTACAGTACCGGCGATGCAGGCATCAAGGCCAAACTCACCCGCGCCATTGTGGTCGGCCCCATTGCGCGTTTAGAGTTTGAGCCTGTAGACCACCATGACTTTGCCAAAGACACCGTCATTGAAGCGCAGTTGTCTTCGCACCTTTTTGCTGAACAGGCCTACAAGGAAGGCGAGACCTTGGTGCTCACACCGCGCAAGGCCAGAATATTTGTAGAAAGTTAAAACCCTTAGAATTGCGCAATTGCACTCAATTCGATGGAGAGACAGTCTATGAAATTCGCTTTAGCCATTGTTGCTTGTCTTTGCCTTCAAGGCTGCGCCGTTGTGGCCGTGGCCGATGCGGTGGCATCTACCGTCATTTACACCGGCAAGACGGTGATCAATGTGATTGACGCTGTCACACCCGACATCATCAACAAAAAGAAAAAAGATTAAATACCTAGCCAGCCGTTGGTGCGGGCAAAGTGCAAAGCCTGCGTGCGGCTGTTTACGCCAAGTCTTCTAAACAAACGCCAGAAGTGAACCTTGACGGTGTGCTCGCTGATGGTGAGCTTATCGGCAATGTCTTTGTTGCTAAGGCCCTGGTCCAACATCAAAATCAATTGCTTCTGTCGCTTAGACAGTTTGGTAGGCGCAGCCACAGCGCCCTCGGCTGCAGCTTCTTCCTTTGGAGAAGGAAGGAAAGTGCGCAGGCCCTCAATGATCGCATTGGGTGGGCTGGCTTTTTCTAAAAACAAATTGGCACCGGCTTCAAGGCAAGCAGCTTCGCACTCGCTTGCTTCAGAGCCTGTGACCACCACCAAAGGGACATCGGGAAATTTGGCCTTCACAGCATGTACGCCCGACAAGCCCAAGGTATCTGGCAATTTAAGGTCGAGACAAATCAATTCAGGGGTGCCTTGACGTTCAACCGTGGCTTCCAAACTGCTCAGTTTGGCCACAGAAACCACCTTCAATCCGGGGCGAACCCGTTGAACCAGCATGGTGAGGGCGTCGCGCATCAGGGGGTGGTCGTCAATGACGTAAACGGTCATGGTGTGCTCAAGAATGAAACTTAAAGTATGAGAGTATCAGCAAACTCTGCAACAAATCAAGCAACTTTTGTGAAATTTGAACACTTATTACAGATTTTTCAGAATCATTCAAAAAGCCTTAGGGTTACACCCGTCTAACTGGCTTAGGACTAGCCCTTGGCTTTGGCTTTTTCTGCCAATTCAGTACGCAGTGCTTCTAAGGCTGCGGCCACTTCGGCCAACTTCACACCCTCGCCTAAGCCAATTTGCGTTCCTAAGTCGGTCATGGCTTTGGCATCAACTTGCTGCAATTGTGCAATGGCCAAGCCGGCATCCTTGGGTGAGTTGAACCCCAAACTTTGTAGCAGAACGGTTCCTTGAGGGTCGACGAGTTTGAAATAAAACTGGCCATCCTTTTCACGGTACTGTTTGAAGGAAGGCACTGCGACGCGCGAAGCTTTTGCTGAAACTTGAGCATCTCCATGACTGGCCAAGGATCGAAGGCCGACCGCGTGTCTCAACTCTTTGATCAAAGGTGTGGCCAGTTCGCGTGCTTTGGCAGCGCCCTTCAGCAATATGGCATCTACTTTGGCCGGGTTGTTGATGAGTTCTTCGTATTGCGCGCGCATAGGCGCCACTTCGCGGTCAATGCGCTCAAACAAAATTTGCTTGGCGTCACCCCAACCGATGCCATCTGCATAGGCCTTGGCCAGGGTGGTGGTCTCTTGGGCACTGGCAAATGCTTGGTAAATTTGAAACAGTGCAGAGCCCTCAGTGTCTTTGGCAACGCCTGGGGCGCGTGAATCGGTCACGATGCCAGAGATCAATTTCTTCAACTGCGCACTGCTAGAAAAAAGCGGAATGGTGTTGTCGTAGCTCTTGCTCATCTTGCGGCCATCAAGCCCTGGGAGCAGCGCCACAGATTCTTCAACGACCGCTTCAGGTAACACCAAGTGTTCGCCATACAAGTGGTTGAAGCTAGACGCCATGTCGCGGGCCATTTCAATGTGCTGAATTTGATCGCGGCCCACAGGCACTTTGTGTGCCTTGAACATCAAAATGTCGGCGCCCATGAGCACGGGGTACATGAACAAACCGGCAGATACGTCGGCATCTGGGTCGTTGCCGGCTGCGTTGTTTTTATCGACAGAGGCTTTGTAGGCGTGTGCTCTGTTTAGGACGCCTTTGCCCGTGACGCAGGTGAGAAACCAAGTGAGCTCTGGAATTTCTGGAATGTCGGATTGACGGTAGAACATGACGCGCTCGGGGTCAAGGCCTGCGGCAATCCAGCTGGCGGCAATTTCTAAAGTAGAGCGTTGAATGCGCGCAGGCTCATCGCACTTAATGAGCGCGTGGTAGTCGGCCAAAAAGTAGAAGCCTTGGGTGGCAGGGTTGAGGCTGGCTTGCACGGTGGGGCGAATGGCACCCACATAGTTGCCTAAGTGAGGTGTGCCAGTGGTGGTAATGCCCGTTAAAACGCGAGTGCGTGCAACCTTGTTTGAATCTGTTGTCATATCAATCAGCTTTAAGAAATAGATTTCAACATGAGTTGAATGAGTCCAAACGTGGCGTTCATGACGGGGTCTAGCCACAAGTGGTTGACCACGCCCGTGATGACCAAGGCCATGACGATGTAGAAGCCGTAGGGCTCAACGCGAGAAAATTGATAAGCTTGCTTCCAAGGCAACAAGCCCACCACAATTCGGCCGCCATCTAAGGGGGGGAGTGGGAATAAATTGAAAGCGAACATGACGACATTGCTTAGCACACCGGCTTTGCACATGGCCAAGAAAAACTTTTCTGAGACGCCAAAGTCAGTGTAGACCACGAACAGAAGTGCCCACACAATGGCTTGAACCAGGTTAGACGCAGGCCCTGCCAAGGCCACCCACACCATGTCGCGTTTGGGATGACGCAGATTGCCAAAATCAACTGGAACGGGTTTGGCAAAGCCAAAGAGCAAAGCACCATTGGTGCTGAAGTAAAGCAGCAAGGGCAATAGGATGGTGCCCACTAAATGAATATGGGAAAACGGATTGAGCGTAACTCGGCCCATCATGTAAGCCGTGCTATCGCCAAAATATTTAGCAGCATAGCCATGCGCAGCCTCATGCAGCGTGATGGCAAAAATCACCGGAATGGCATAGACCGAAACGGTTTGGATGAGGTTAGTGGTGTCCACAGCGCATTGTCTCAAAGAGTCGTGAAGTTTTTAGAAATTTCTAAAACTTTCTCAGCTTGATTTACAAGCCCAATATGGCAACATCGCCTAAACCTTGACGCACCACTTCGATGTGATCGCCGGTGCAGTCCACCACCGTGGTGGGCTCAAGGCTACAGGCGCCCGCGTCAATGATGCCGGCAATCAGTTTTTCGTAGCGATCTCGAATTTCTTCGGGATCGTTAAGTGGGTCAGACTCTCCGGGTGGGATGAGCGTGGTGGCCAAAAGCGGTGCGCCATGCAAGGCCAGCAGTTCTTGCAACACAGCATGCTGAGGCACACGCAGGCCAATGGTTTTACGTTGCGGATGGCTCACTCTGCGGGGCACTTCTTTGGTGGCTTCCAATATGAAGGTAAAGGCACCCGGTGTAGCCTGCTTCAGCAAGCGAAACTGGGTGTTGTCTACTTTGGCGTAGTTGGCCAATTCACTTAAATCACGACACAGCAAGGTCAGGTGATGTTTGTCGTCCACGCCTCGCACTTTGCGCAAATGATCGGCGGCAGTTTTATCGTCCATGTGACAAACCAACGCATAACTGGAGTCTGTGGGTACGGCCAATACGCCGCCCTGATTGAGCAACGCTACAGCTTGTTTTAACAAACGTGGCTGAGGATTGTCTGGGTGAACGGAAAAATACTGAGCCAT
>CALCBL010000648.1 GCA_937897495.1 uncultured Burkholderiales bacterium | reverse complement strand
CCGCATTCAGTTTGGTAGAGCAAGCGCGTTTTCGGGCCGGTTTCGATTTTCTAAGACTTCGTGCTGAGGTCTCTGAAGTTGAATTGGCGTTGGCAGATTGGTGGCAAGAATTCAGCATGGCTGACGATGCGGCCAGAGAAGATCTCATACAACTGGCCAAGTCCGAAAAATCTACAGGGCCAACATCTGGCGCTGTTAAAAGTCGCCGTGCACCCAGAAGAAAAAAGCCTGAATCCAATTCCGCTGAACCTGATTGATGGCGCGTGAACTTGTCAATGTTTATGCAGGTTTAGGCGCTAACTTAGGTCATGCGCGTCAATCTATTGATTCTGCAATTTTGGCCTTAGGGAAGTTACCAGAGACATTGCTGGTCGGCCGTTCTTCTTTTTACCAGTCAGCCCCTTTTCAAGCCGATGGACCTGACTACACCAACGCTGTGGTGCATCTGCGAACTCGATTGAATGCCATTGATTTATTGCGTGCTTTTCAGAGCGTGGAAGATCTTGCTGGCCGTGAGCGCCCGTACCGCAATGCACCCCGCACGCTGGACATCGACTTGTTGCTTTATGGCGATGGCAACATCCAGAGTCCTGAACTTCAGGTCCCACACCCTAGGATGAATGAACGGGCTTTTGTCTTATTGCCTCTGAGCGAATTGGCACCGGAATTGGTGACAACTGATGAACTTCGCGGAGTTCAGGATCAAGTCGTCAATCGACTCTAGTTCATCTTCAACGCGGGCTTGTCTTTGGCTTCACAGGCCGTTTGATACGGCCTTAAGGCTTGGTGACTTCGGGTACTTGGCTGATGGCTTTGGCTTGTTCAATCTGGTTCTCAAAGTAGCGCTGAAAACTGAACACAATGCTGGCCATCAAGACGGTGGTCCCCATCAGCAGCGCCGTGGCAACTCCGAATATCGTCAGCCAGCTAGTCCGCCCAGAAGGGTTTTCAGCGTCTTGATTGAACTTTGAATTCCATTGTTCCATTGACATCAAACCATAAACGATGGCGTTCAATGCGCAGCCGGCAATGTTGAACCCAAGCAAGGGAATGAGTACCCAGCTTGTGACATCGTCTTGACCCAACTCCAAAGCGCGCTGAACGCCATACCATCCTAAGGCTGTGGGCACGGGAAGCAACCAACCCAATGGATCGGTAAAGCCTTTCAGGTAAAAGCGGTGAAGGCCTAGTGGGCCGCCAAAGAAGGTGAGCCAAACGGCAAACGTTTTGTTTTTCATAAGTTGCATTATTCAGGAGAACGGCTTTGCCCATGGCCTAAAGCCTTTTCCATCATGACGATGTCTAGCCAGCGATTGAATTTCCAACCGCAGCCCGAGACGATGCCCACATGTTCAAACCCCATCGACTTGTGAACGCCAATCGAGCCTGCATTGCCTGAGTCACCGATCACGGCGATCAGTTTGCGGATGCCTGTTTTTTCTGCGGCTTGGCACAATTCGGCCAGCAGCATGCGACCCCAACCCTTGCCCGCTGTGTTGGCGGCCAAATAAATGGAATCTTCGGCTGAAAATCGATAGGCCGGGCGGGGTTTGAACCAATTGCAGTAAGCAAACCCCAACACTTCCCCGTTTTCCTCCAGCGTCAGATAGGGCAGACCTTTGCTCAATACGTCCTCTCTGCGGGCGGTCATTTCCGTCAGATTCGGGGGGTCGATTTCAAAAGTGCCTGTGCCGTTTAGGACGTGGTACTGGTAAATGGCAGTGATGGTGGCCATATCAGAGGCTTGGCTAGGTCGAATGGTTGGCATTCTTAAACTCCGGGTTATAATCAGCGGCTTTTCAGTGTGTCACTGGCCGGGTGGCCAGTTGCGTGTCTCAAACGCTGGAAGAATTTGTGGGATGGCAGTTTTTGCTTTCCCAACACCACCCTAGGATAAATCATGGTTGTCATTCGTCTTTCTCGTGGCGGTTCTAAAGCCCGTCCATTTTTTAACATTGTTGTGGCCGACAAACGTGTTCGCCGCGATGGCCGCTTCATTGAGCGCATTGGTTTTTACAATCCAATCGCCAAGGATACAGAAGAAGGCCTGCGCGTTGTGCAAGATCGTTTGACTTACTGGACCGGCGTTGGCGCTCAAGTGTCTCCTACCGTTCAGCGTTTGGTCAAACAAGCTGCCGCCAAAGCCGCTTAATCGGTTTTTGGCAACGCCAAAGGCTTTGTAGTGCTACCCCATTTAGAGTTTGCCGAAATGCCGGCAGACGCCATCGAAGTGGGGCGCATTGCAGATGCTTGGGGCATTAAAGGCTGGTTCAAAGTCTTGCCCCACAGCGCCTCGCCCGAGGCGCTTTTTTCATCCAAGCGATGGTATTTGTTGCCCTCCAACCGAAATGTAGGCGGCAACAAGTCACCCAGCCAAAAGGCAGCTGCAGTCAATTCTGCAAGCGCCGCCCAACCCGTACTGCTGAAGATTCAAGAAGCCAAGGAACATGCCGACACCGTGGTGGCGAGCTCATTGGATGTGGCCGATAGAAACCAAGCCGAAGCGCTTAAAGGTGCTCGCATTTTTGTGCCGCGATCTAGTTTTCCTACGGCGGGCACCGATGAATACTATTGGGTCGACTTGCTTGGGCTGGATGTGGTCAACAGAGAAGGTGTGGCGCTGGGTCAAGTGAAAGACCTGATGTCCACAGGTCCTCAAACAGTTTTGGTTTTGGCTTTGGCTTCGGACGAAGAGGGCAAGCCTGCTGTAGAGCGCATGATCCCTTTTGTTGCGGCCTTTGTAGACAACGTGGATCTGCCCGGACGCTTGATCACCGTTGATTGGCAGTTGGACTATTGAGCAGGTAAGGGCAAGTCATGCGCTTTGACGTTATCACCCTTTTTCCTGAACTTTTCGCACCTTTTTTAAGCGCAGGCATCAACCGCCGTGCCTTTGAAACGGGCGCCGTCGAACTGAAACTTTGGCAACTCCGTGATTACGCCGATGGCACTTACCGCCGTGTGGACGATCGCCCTTTTGGCGGCGGCCCAGGCATGGTCATGTTGGCTGAGCCGCTTGAAAAATGTTTGCAGGCCATTCGCCATGACAGGGCGCTCAAGAACCCTTCTGAAAAACCTGTGCCGGTGGTCTTGTTTTCGCCTATTGGCCAGCCACTGAACCATGCCGGTGTTGAAGAGTGGTCCCAAAGTGATGGGGCCATCTTAATTTGCGGCCGGTATGAAGGATTGGATCAGCGCTTCATTGATGCGCATGTCGATGTTCAAGTCAGTTTGGGTGACTTTGTGTTGTCGGGCGGCGAGATTGCAGCCATCGCTCTCTTGGATGCTGTCGCGCGCTTACAGCCTGGCGTGCTCAATGACGAGGGCAGTCATCAAATGGACAGCTTTAACCCCGCGCTGGATGGCTTGTTGGATTGTGGACATTTCACGCGCCCCGAAGTGTGGAAGGACATCACGGTTCCGCCTGTGTTGATGTCGGGGCATCACGCTGAAATTACCAAGTGGCGCCGCCAACAAAGTTTGGTGCTGACCCAAAAATACAGACCCGATTTGATTGTGGGTGCTAGGCTGGCTGGTAAATTGAGCACCCAAGATGAAAACTTTTTATTTAGTTTGGGTGCCTCTGGCTTGGTTGAATCCAAATCGAATTAACTTGCTTGCCCTCGGGTGAGGAGGGCTTCAAATGGCTCAAAAAGAAAGATATAATCAAAGGCTTTTCGATCCTCTGCCCGCCGCAGTTGTTGCGCTTGAATTTGGCTTTTGTGGCCAAGTGCAATCAGCATAGAAACTGCCTTTAGCGTAGCGTTGTGCAAGATCGATAGACGAAAGAGCTCACAATGAATTTGATTCAAACTCTCGAGATGGAAGAAATTGCCCGTTTGGGTAAAACCATTCCTGACTTCATGCCTGGTGACACCGTGATCGTTAGCGTCAATGTGGTTGAAGGTACACGCAAGCGTGTTCAGGCTTATGAAGGTGTTGTGATTGCCAAGCGCAATCGCGGCTTGAACAGTGGTTTCACTGTTCGCAAAATTTCAAGTGGTGAAGGCGTGGAGCGTACGTTCCAAACATACAGCCCCCTGATTGCCAACATTGAAGTCAAACGCCGTGGCGATGTTCGCCGCGCCAAGTTGTACTATTTGCGTGATCGCAGCGGCAAGTCTGCGCGTATCAAAGAAAAGTTGCCACAACGCGCTGTTAAAACAGCAGCAGTTGCAGCGTAATCTGAGTCCAGTGGCCCTTCTGGGGCCCTCATTAAAAAAACCGCCAAGGCTTGCGCCAAGGCGGTTTTTTTACGCCCCTGTTTTGGCAGGGGCGTGGGGTACGAGAATTAACCGCGTGTGATTTTCAACACTTTAGCGCCAGTGCGCTTGGGTGCTGCATGACCACCGGCATTGTGTGGCTTGAAGTTGCCAGCACCCATGACTTTAGGGCCGCGTGCAGGACGATCGCTGGCACCGCCGCGAGCATTGTCACGGCTTGGTGCGCGTGGGGCACGGCTGTCGCGTGAGTCGAAGCGGTCGCCGCCGCGATTGTCGGGGCGCTGATCGCCACGTGGCTCAAAGCGGGCTTCACCACCGCGAGGTGCGAAACTGCGTTGTTCGCCGCGGAAATCACCCCGTGGCTCAAAACGGCCTTCTGGGCGAGCTTCTGGACGGAAATCGCCGCGACCTTCAGGGCGTCCTTCAAAGCGAGGAGCCGGTGCACCACGGTTTTCAAAACGATCGCCACGGCCTTCGAAGCGATCACCGCCACGATTGCCTTCAAAGCGGGGTGCGCCACGAGATTCAAAACGATCACCACCGCGATTGCCGCCAAATCCGCCGCCGCCACCAAATGGGCGACCACGGCCACCACGGTCGCCGCGGTCATTGCCGCCTCGGCCGCCTGGACGGCTTTCGGGGAAGTTTTGTTTGGGCTCCATGCCGGGAATGACTTCAGCTTTGAACGGTTGACGGCTGTAGGCCTCAATGTCCAAAATTTTGCGACGATCGCGAATTTCAGCAAAGGTGATGGCCAAGCCATCGCGACCTGCACGACCTGTACGGCCAATGCGGTGGGTGTAGTCTTCGGCCTTCATGGGCAAACCAAAGTTGAACACGTGCGTGATGGTGGGCACGTCAATGCCGCGGGCTGCTACATCGGTGGCGACCAAGATTTGAACTTGGCCGTTGCGCAAAGCCATCAGGCGGCGATTGCGCAAGCCTTGGCTCAAAGCGCCGTGCAAAGCAACGGCATCAAAACCATCTTGTTGCAAGTCTGCGGCTAAACCGTCGCACTCGATTTGGGTGCTGGCAAACACAATGGCTTGGTTGATGGAGGCATCACGCAACCAATGGTCAAGCAACTTGCGTTTGTGTTGTGCGTTGTCGGCCCAGAACAAAACTTGTTTGATGTTGCTGTGCTTTTCTTGGGGTGAATCGATTTGGATTTTTTGAACCGATGAACCGCCGTCGTGCATGACGCGCATGGCCAACTGCTGAATGCGCGGCGCAAAAGTGGCGCTGAACATCATGGTTTGCTGGCGTTGGCTGGTGAGTTGGTTGATGTCGGCCAGGTCGTCAGAGAAGCCCAGGTCCAACATGCGGTCGGCTTCGTCAACCACTAAGAATTTGACCTTGTCGAGTTTGATTTGCATGGAGCGTTGCAAGTCGAGCAAACGGCCCGGTGTGGCCACCACCAAGTTGGCATTTTGCAGTTTGGCAATTTGCAACTGGTAAGGCATACCGCCCACAATGTTGGCCACGCGCAAGCCGCGGCAATGCTTGACCAAATCGATGGCATCGTGCGCCACTTGTTGGGCCAATTCACGAGTAGGGCAAACAATCAGGGCGCCAGGTGTGGGCGCTTTGAAGTTGCGTGAGTTGGTGGGGTCTTTGCGCTTGGGGCGCTTGGGTGCTGGCTCGCCATTGGCGGCAGCGTCTGAGCAGGCTTGTGCAAATGCAGCGCGCTCGGCCTCTTCTTCAGCGGCCATTTCTTGTAGCAAGGTGTGCAACACCGGCAGCAAGAAAGCAGCTGTTTTGCCGCTGCCAGTTTGGCTTGAAACCATCAGGTCGATGTAGCGATGTGCTTCACCCAAGGTTTCTTTGGGCAAGGCCAAGGGAATGGCTTTGAGCTGAACGGGTGTGGGTTGTGTGTAGCCAAGGTCGGCCACAGCTTGGACCAATTCTGGTGCCAAGCCCAACAGCACAAAACCATTGGGCTGCTCGGGCGTGATCTCGGCATCGATGGCTTCGTTGTCATTGACATCGGCTGCATCAAGCGCCAATGTTTCGGTCACGAAAGTTTCGTTCGTAGAGGATTGCGCAGGCGACAAGTCGGCCTGCACTTCAAAAGCGTCAGTCATATTTTTTCTCGCACGGACGTCCGCAAGATTTGCGGTGGCGCCGTTCATGGTTAAAAAACATCAACCATCAAACGGAGCTCGGTGCTGTTTGAAGAGAGTGGGTTTGACATGATGTCGGGCCCATCTTTTCCAGTCGAGTGACTCTTATCAGTGAGTCAAAGGCGTGAAGGGTGATGCACAAGTATTGCGGCACAAGGCCTGTTTGCAATACAGCCGCTGATTATTGCACAGTTTTTTAAGTTGCGCGGGTTTTCCCTGAAATCAATTCAAACAAGGGTCAAAGGCGAATGAAATGCTCTCTGTAGTGGGCCAATTCTTCGATGGATTCGTGCACATCCGCTAGGGCTGTGTGCTTTTGTTGCTTCTTGAAGCTGTTGAAAACCTCGGGTTTCCAACGCTTGGAAAGCTCCTTCAGAGTGCTGACGTCTAAATTTCGATAGTGAAGGTAGGCCTCTAATTTGGGCATGAACTTGACTAAAAATCGGCGGTCTTGGCTGATGGTGTTGCCGCAAAGTGGTGAAGCATTTTTGGACACATACTTCTTGATGAAGGTCAAAATAGCTTCTTCTGCATCCTGCTCTGAGGTGGCAGAGGCTTTGACTTTGTCAATCAAGCCGCTCCTGCCATGAGTTCCTTTGTTCCAGGCATCCATCTTGTCGAGCAGCTCGTCGCTCTGGTGAATAACGCACACAGGACCTTCTATTCGGGGTGTCAGATGTGGGCCTGTCACAACGACCGCAATTTCAAGCAGACGCTCCTTTTCAGGGTCAAGTCCCGTCATTTCGCAATCGATCCAAACCAAGTTCTCGTCTGACTTGGCCAGGGTCGCTTCGGCTTGGGGCTGATTGGCGGGGATGTTTGAAGAAGGTGCTGTCATGTCAAAAAGGGGCTTTTTCCAAAGCTTCAGATTGTCGCTGATGTTGGCTGATCTACACTTCGGGCTATGAATGCGACTTTGACTCTGACTTATTTTTTGGTGGGCGCTTTGCTGACCAACGTTTTATTGAAGCTTTGGCTGAATGCCAGACAAGTGCGGCATGTGGCACGACATCGAGGTGAGGTACCGGCCGCTTTTGCAAGCCAAATTTCATTGACTGATCATCAGAAAGCGGCAGATTACACCTTGGCCAAAGCCAAAGTCTCGCAAATTGACATAGGTGTCGATGCCGCTGTTCTCATTGCTTGGACGCTGATGGGTGGCTTGAGTGCTCTGAATAATTTCATTCTGGAACTCATGGCGCCAGGCCTATGGCAACAGGTGGTGCTGGTGTTGTCGTTTGCCTTGGTGGGCGGCCTGATAGATTTGCCTTTGTCGCTTTATCAAACTTTTGTGTTGGAACAAAAGTTTGGTTTCAACAAAATGACTTGGAAATTGTGGTTAAGTGACGCCGCCAAGGGCCTGGCTTTGGGCTTGGTCCTGGGCGTTCCTCTCATTGCATTGGTGTTGTGGCTCATGAATGTGGGCGGCGCTTACTGGTGGTTCTGGACTTGGTGCACCTTGGTGTTTTGGCAATTGTTTTTGATGGCCATTGCCCCCAATGTGATCATGCCCCTGTTCAATCAATTCACACCGCTAGAGGATGAAGCATTGAAGGAGCGAGTCAATGGGCTGATGCAGCGTGCTGGATTTAAGGCCAAGGGTTTCTTTGTGATGGATGGCAGCAAAAGATCGGCACACTCTAATGCGTTTTTCACAGGCTTTGGCGCTACCAAGCGGGTGGTATTTTTTGACACCTTGCTGAAGCAACTCACGCCTTCCGAAATGGAGGCGGTGCTGGCGCATGAGTTGGGACATTTCAAACATCGACATATCTTCAAAATGATGCTCAGCAGTTTTGCAATGAGTTTGCTGGGTCTGGCCGTGTTGGGCTTTGCCTCACAGCAAATTTGGTTTTACACAGGCTTGGGCGTCACCCCAAGTTTGACCAGTGGCAACGAGGCTGTTGCACTGTTGTTGTTCATGTTGGTGGTGCCAGTGTTCACCTTTCTGTTGGCGCCCATTTCCTCTTGGCGCTCAAGGGTCCAAGAGTACGAAGCGGACGCCTATGCTGTGTCGCAAACGCCTGTGGCAGACCTTGGTACTGCCTTGTTGAAGTTGTACCAAGACAATGCGTCAACCCTCACGCCCGATCCTTTGTATGTGAAGTTTTACTATTCGCATCCTCCTGCCAGTTTGCGCTTAGCACGCATGCAGCATGCGCAAGCTTAATCAGCGCACACACACCAAGACCAAGGCTGCACAGGCCTTGGTAGCCTCCTCGCAAGAGGCCATGAACACAGGTTTGGTGGTGGCTACGCATGGCAGACATTGTGTGGTCGAGTTGGATGATGGATCGCGCATCATTTGCCATCCACGGGGTAAGAAGAGTCAGTCCGTGGTGGGCGATCGTGTGAGGTGGCAAGCCGCTGCCGACGAAGGCACGATTGAAAGTGTGCTGGCCAGAAAAAATCTTTTTTACAGGCGAGATGAAGTTCGCACCAAATCATTTGCAGCCAATCTAGATCAGGTGTTGATCTTGTTGGCGGCAGAGCCTGAGTTTTCAGAAACGCAATTGTCTCGCGCACTGATTGCTGCAGAAGCGGA